>DASXGD010000128.1:0-3791 GCA_036489245.1 Occallatibacter sp.
GCAAACGCCCACGCCGGACCCGCAAATGAGAATCCCGCGCTTCGCCACTCCCTGATTGATTGCTTCGCCAACTTTTTCCGCAAAGTCGGGGTAATCGTCCGGGGAGTTGCCGTTGTACGCGCCGAGATCCACCATCTCGTGGCCGGCCCCTGTGAGGTAGGCGCGGACCTCTTCTTTCAGAGCGAATCCCGCATGATCGGCACTGATGACGAGTTTCACGGCGGAACCATCCTTTCAGCGGAGCTAGAACCTAACGCCGCTCACACGCGCGAAGCGCGGCTAACCCCGCGGACTACGCTACTTCCTCACCAGCTTCTTCGCCCTGGCCGCCACATTCTCGGGGCTGAAACCAAGTTCGGCCATCACCTTTGGTCCCGGCGCAGACGCGCCGTAACGATCGAGGCCAATGACATCTCCATCGAGCCCCACGTACTTCCACCAGCCGAGGGGCGATCCGGCTTCGACGGCGAGCTTGGGCACGGACGCCGGGAACACGCTCGACTTGTATGCAGCGGACTGCTCGTCGAAGATCTCCCAGCTCGGCATGCTTACAACGCGTGCCGCGATGCCTTCGGCTTCGAGCTGTTTCTTTGCTTCCACGCAGGTCGACACCTCCGAGCCCGTGCCAATCAGAATCACCTGGGGTTTGGCCGCATCTTCGAGCACGTACGCGCCTTTGCTGACGCCGCCATATACATCGTGGGTGGTGGGATCGATGACCGGCAGGTCCTGCCGGCTGAGGGCAAAGAAGCACGCACCGCTGCGTTCGAGTGCCAGCCGCCAGCAGGCCACAGTTTCATTGGCATCGGCGGGACGATAATCGGTGAGGTCGGGGACCGCGCGCAACATCATCAGGTGCTCGATGGGCTGGTGGGTTGGACCGTCTTCGCCGAGTCCGATGGAATCGTGCGTATAGACAAACAGGGAGTGAGCGCGCGACAAGGCAGCCAGGCGCAGTGCGGGTTTGCAGTAATCAGAGAAGCAAAAGAAGGTGGAGCCGAAGGGAACCAGTCCCTCGTGCGCGGCCATGCCGTTGACCGCGGCGCACATGCCGAACTCGCGCACGCCGAAAAAGACGTTGCGTCCCGCGGGATCGTCGGCAAAATGCGGACTCGACTTGAAAATCGTCTTAGTGGACGCAGTCAGGTCGGCGGCGCCGCCGAACAGCTCGGGAACGGCATCGGCAATGGCATTCATCACCGTATTGCCGGCATTGCGCGTGGCTACCGGCTTGCCCGCCGGGAAGCTGGGCAGCGTCTTCTCCCAGCCTTTTTTGCGCACATTTTTCTGGGTACGTTTGAATTGTTCCGCCAGGTCGGGATACTCCGCGGCGTAAGCGTCGAACCTCTTGTTCCAATCCGCTTCAAGAGCCTGTCCGCGATCCACAGCCTTGCGCCAGTTGGCCAGGGCATCTTCGGGAACATAAAAGCTCTTGTCCTCAGGGAACCCGAAAAACTTCTTGGTTGCCGCCGTGTCGGCCGGGCCCATGGCTTCACCGTGCACCTTGTTTGTACCGGCGCGGGGGCTGCCATAACCGATGACCGTGCGCACCGCGATCAGCGACGGTTTGCCGGTCTCGGCCTTGGCTGCTTCGATGGCGGCTTCAATGGCATTGAGGTCGTTGCCGTCGCTTACGCGCTGCACGTGCCAGTGGTAGGCTTCGAAACGCTTTAATACATCCTCGGTATAGCTCCATCTCGTGGGACCATCGAGCGAGATCAGATTGTCGTCGTAGAGAAAGATCAGCTTGCCCAAGCCGAGCGTGCCGGCCAGCGAAGCCACTTCGTGGGAAATGCCTTCCATCAGGTCGCCGTCGCCGCACAGGGAATAGGTGTAGTGGTCCACGATTTCGTGTCCCGGCTTGTTGTACACCGCGGCCAGATGTTTCTCGGCTATTGCCATGCCGACTGCCATACCGATGCCCTGGCCCAGCGGACCGGTGGTCACCTCGACGCCGTCGGTGTCGCGCGATTCTGGATGGCCCGGCGTCTTCGAATGCCACTGCCGAAATGCCTTCAGGTCGTCGAGGGTCAGGTTGTAGCCGGAGAGGTAGAGCGTGGAGTAAAGCAGAGCTGACGCGTGGCCGTTGGAAAGGACGAAACGGTCGCGGTCGGACCACTTGAAGTGCGCCGGATTGTGCTTCATCAGCTTGTGATAGAGCAGATAGGCGATGGGCGCGCAGCCGAGGGGGGCTCCTGGGTGGCCGCTGTTCGCTTTTTCTACGGCGTCAACCGCAAGCAACCGGAGAGTGTCGATGGACAGTTGGTCAAGGGTGATGTCGGCAGCGGTTGGTGTCATGACCTTTGCTCAATCCTTTCTTGATAACCCTGGTTGAGGGGGGAGGTTCAATCAGACTCGATCTTGACTTGCACATTGTACCCAAGCCAGCGGCCCTTCTCGGTCCATTGGAGAGTCCATGATAGTTCACCCACCGGCGCGGCCGCGGGGATTTCAATGTCGGCGCTGAATCCTGAACTGCCCAGGCCGCGGCTGGGCGTGTGGTGGGTCGACTTCCATCCATCCCGGGACCACACGACTTCAAATCGATCTTCATCAAGGATGCGCAAAGTATCTCCGGCGGTTACTTTCTGGATGGGGCGGCGGCGGGTGTAGATTTCGAGATTGCGCCGCACCCGCCTTCGACCGTCGGGATCGCAGTATCTTTCGTAGACCGGATCAACGCGATCGAAGATTTTGCCATCCCGGGCCGAGCGCAGCAGCTTGAGATACTCTGCATGGGCCCACACCAGGGGCACGGCCGACCCTCCCGGCTGGCCGAACCTCAAGCCAAGGTGAGGCCGATTGGGTTCGTCCCACACCTGCTCCGGCATCATCTGGCCCATGGTCGCGAATTTTTCATAGGTCTGGATGAGGGGCGTGATGTCCTGTCCCGCCGCCAGTTCGAAGTGAGCGCGCTCGCCGGTGAGCAGAGGCCACGGGCGGCCCTGACCCCATCCCAGGAATGGCCCGCCGTCGGGGCGATCGCCATAGCCGTCATGGTTGTAGCGCAACCAGCAGGGCCCCTGCGGCAGCGTTCGTTTAAGCACGAGGTCAACGACCTTGAGAGAGTCCGCGATCAAGGGATCGTCGGCACGGCGCACGCCATAGCGGACCAGTTCCAGAAAACCGCCGTCGATGATCTCGCGCGCCTCGAATTCTGAGCGCGTGCCAGGCGGCCGGTTGGCGATGCGAATGTGCTCGTCGGCACAGCTTTCGCAGGCATAGGCCTCGCCGGGCTCCGGAGGCCGGATGCGCATATAGTGGCGCTTCACTTCCGGATGCAGCACGCCCTCATTGGTGACCGTCCAGTGTTCGAGGTGGCCTTCGATCCAATCGGCATACTCTTCGAGGAATGTGGCCAAGCCGTTCGTTTCGTGGTCGCGAATGATCTCCGCCGCGCAGATGAGACCGCAGATCACGGCCGACAACGTCGATGGCGAGTAGCCGGCGTTTTCTTCCCAGCGTTCCTGGTGCGTTATCGGGGCGTGACACGCCAGGAATCCTGCCGCCCGCTCCACGAAAGGATAAATGTGCATTTCGCCGAGGCCGTCCGCCTTCCAGAGGCGCCAGGCCAGAACGATGGGAAACGCAACCTCGTCCAGTTGCACGCCGGACCAGTAGGGCCGCCCGTCGACCCAGAAATTCTGGGCAAATCCGCCGTCGGGCTCCTGCGTACAGGCAAGGTAGACCAGGGCGCGACGCGCAGTCTCGGCGCGCCCGCAGGCCAGCATCGCGCTCGCGGTGTGGACCATGTCGCGGGTCCACACCAGGTGATATCCGCCCAGGTCGTC
>DASXGD010000164.1:0-9474 GCA_036489245.1 Occallatibacter sp.
GCCGGCATCGTCCTCGGGGCCCGCGTTCCTACCATCCTCACCAGCCGCGCCGACTCGGCTGAGACGCGCCTCACCAGCTGCGCCGTCGCCGTGCTGCTTCACTACGCCGCCCAGCCCACGATGAAGGTATAGTTCGTTCCCTGTTTCGACAACAAGCCCGGCAGGACCAGGCCTCCTGCCGGGTTTTCTTTTGAGCATCCCCACGGACCTCCGTGCCCCATCCTTTCGCCTTTTTTCTGGCGAAAGGGTGGGAGGCCACGAATCCAGACCCGCCTTGCCATCAGGACATTCTCATACTCTGTTGAGCGGCATCGTAGCTCCGAAACTTCCCCGGTCCGGCAGAATCTTCAGCTATGTCCCCCAGGCGGCATGTGATAACCTGCCTCCGCACCGCGGGTACCTCCATGAGGAACATCGGCGTGGGTCGGCTGGCAATCATCCTCGCAGCATTCGCGTTTGCCGGCCGTGCCCAAACTCCATCCCCGAACGCAGTCTCCGATCTGGGCGGCACGTCCTGGCGGCTCGTAGCGTTTCTCTCGGGCGATGGCACCGCGCTCACCCCTGAAGATCAGTCGAAATACACCCTCGCGTTCGAACCCGCTGGCGCAGTCAGCGTACGCATTGACTGCAATCGCGGACACGGAACGTGGACCTCGGCCGCGGCAAATCAACTTCAGTTCGGGCCCCTTGCTCTGACCCGGGCGATGTGCCCCGCGGCAGCGATGAACGATCGCCTCGTCAAGGATTGGCAATACGTACGCTCCTACACACTGAAAGACCATCACTTGTTTCTCTCCTTGATGGCCGACGGCGGAACCTACGAATATGAGCCCAATGCTGGCCCCGCTGCAGGCCCCGCTCCGGCCGCCAGTCCCGACCCTGCTCAGCCATCGGCCCTGTCATCCTTGCCCGCGACCTTCGTCGGCACTCTGCCGTGCGCCGATTGCCCCGGCATTCGCTATCAACTCAATCTCAACGCCGATCACACCTTCACCTCGCGCATGACCTACGAAGAACGCAACACCAGCTTCGACGAAAGCGGCCGCTGGGAACTCTCCGATGACGGCAAGACCGTCGTGCTCACGAACGGCCGCGGTTCGAAAGAAAAATTCGCCCTGCGCGTGGTTGAGACTTTGCGCCAGCTCGATTCCGCCGGTAACGAAATCAATTCGAAATTCAACTACGAACTTGAACGCGCACCCGCGTTTGCTCCGCTCGAAAGTGGAGGGCCCGCCACTGCGACTCTGGAGAACACCTCCTGGAAGCTGGCCGGTCTGGGCAGCAGTTCCGTCAGCGCGCCGTCTCCACAACGAGAAGCATATTTCCTCCTCGACCCGGCGAATCATCGCATAAGCGGTTCTGGCGGATGCAATCGCCTGAGGGGAAGCTACGAATTGAATGGTGAACACCTGAAGGTCGGCCAGATGGCCGGTACCATGATGGCCTGCCCTGTGGGGATGGACACCGAGCAGGCCTTTCTCAAATCGTTGGGACAGGTGACCCGGTGGAAGATCACCGGCCAGAGCCTCGAGTTGTTCGATTCAGACGGCAACGTGCTGGCCGAGTTCAAGGCTGGGGAAAACTGAAACTATCCAAACGGCGTTAACTCACACGCCGCAGGTTGCCCACCCCAGTCACAACGCTCTTCCCGCACTACTTACCCCAACCGCCGTTCCATCCGCCGCCCCAGTTCCCGCCGCCCCAGCCGGAAAATATCCTGCCATCGACCGTGCTTCCTTCGCGGTACTCGTCGGATCACGTTCAACCTCCCCTTCGATTTAGCCCTGCGCGATCCGGCCTGGCCGGTTTCGGAACTGCCCGCTGTGAGATGAAACTTCACCTGAGGAATAGCCTTGACTTTCTCCGAGCCCAGGCCTCGTCTTCGTATCGCCCAAAAAAATTGCGCGCCTTTGCATCATTTTCTTACCGGTCTTGCCAAAACAGAGGTGAAGGAGAGGGAATCGAAATGAGGCTGAGACAGAATCAAGAGCACCCAAACGCCATTCGGTGTTCGTTCTGAACGCTTTAGAGCCCCAAAACCGGCCCTTTTGGACCGTTTCCATTTGCTGGACTTGGTTTATATAGGCATTATTTTCAGCAACTTGCAGACGATAAATCGAGCCGGAATGGGTACCCCTCCCCCCCTGTCGCTCTTCGTGAATCCAGCAGCGCAGGGAAAGTGCTCGAGAATTTGAACCGGATGGTATCTTACACTCGCGCAAAAATTTGCGGGATGCGCCGCTTTGCATTTCATCGTCGCGGGCGCAAATCGAAACTGGACGGCAATGAAAGGGGACTTCGTCGTCATGAACAGAAGGTCGTTTCTTGGTCATCTGGCGGCGGCTGCAGCCGTGGGATCGACATTTAGCCGCCGTGTCTTTGCAGCTATCCCCAAGATGAAGGTCACCCGGGTACGAGCCTGGCTCCCGCCCCATCCCAACCCGCTTTTCAATCAGAGCGATGTTGTCGTCACCGTTGAAACCGACGCCGGAATCACCGGCATCGGCGAGGGTGGCATGAAAGACACGCTCTCCCAGTCCGCGGGACGCCTGATCGGCAAGGACCCTCAACACATCGAGGAGCTCTGGCAGGACATGAATCGCGCCTTCTTCTACCCCGCGGGGCGCGAACGAACGCACGCCATCGGCGCTCTCGACCTCGCTCTTTGGGACATCAAAGGCAAGGCGCTGGGATGTCCCGTGCATCAGCTTCTCGGCGGTGCGGTCCGGAACTATTGCGAACTCTACAACACCGCCGGGATCATTCCCGGAATCGCCGAGGGCATGGGAACCAGCGAGCGCGCCCGGCTGACCATCGCGGCAGGCTATCGCGCATTTCGCTTCGGCGCCATGGACGCGCCCGCCAATACCACCTACAACACCCGGGAACGGATTACGCACCTCCATGAGGAATGCGCCGAGGCCAGGGAAGGCGTAGGCCCCGACGGCGACTGGGTGGTCGATTTCCATCAGCGCTTCGATCTGTCCGACGCCATCCGGGGCTGTAATTCCATCGAAAGCCTGGCCCCTTTCTTTGTCGAAGATCCGGTGCGTACCGAAGCTTTTCAGCAGGATCTGCCCATCCTGCGAACCAAGGTGAACGTCCCCCTGGCCGCAGGCGAAGAGTGGGGCAATCGATGGGACTTCAACCGGCTGGTCGAGGAGCACTCCATCGATTTCGTGCGCGCGACTCTGCCCAATGTCGGCGGCATTACGGAGATGATCAAAATCACCGCCCTTTGCGAAACCCACTTCGTGGGCATAGTCCCGCACTTCACCGGGCCCATCGCCACCGCTGCACTGGTCAACTGCCTTAGCACTTTCGCAGGCCCGGTTCTGATGGAATACAACTACCAGGGCCGAACCCTCGAGCACCTTCCGGTGTGCCTCGACTTCAGCAACGGAAAGCTCTATCCGAATGACCGGCCCGGCCTGGGCGTCGAACTCGACACGAAACACCTGACCCAGATCGCAGAGATCACCGAACCGGTGACGGCCCGTGCCCAGACCTATTTCCGCCCCGATGGTTCGATTACCAATTGGTAGGAAGCGCCGTGGCGCCGCGGGATTTAGTCCATCGACATGCTGAGTTGGTGGCGCACGTCCGCGCCCCGAACCCAGAAGATGACGTCGCTGGCGATATTGCACGCGTGATCGGAGATACGCTCCAGCGACCGGGCAACAAAGAGCCCGGTCATTGCCTGCTGCGTCGATTCCGGATGGTCCTGGATCAGTTGCAGCAAGTCGGCGTGAGCACGGCGATTCATGCGGTCGATCTCGTCGTCCATCTCCCGCACCGTGTCGGCCAGCCGGGCATCGCCCTCCAGCAGCGCCTGGATGGCGGTGCGGATCATCCGGGTCGCATATTCGCCCATCGCCGCCAAGTCCACCGGCAATTCGATCCGAGGCATCTCCAGCGCGTCGCGGGTACGGCGCGCAATGGCCGCCGACTGATCGCCTATCCGCTCCAGGTCTCCATTGATTTTGATCACCGCCAGCAGGAAGCGCAGATCAATGGCCATCGGCTGCTCTTTGGCGAGCAGTTCGTAGGCCATTTCGTCCAGATCTCTCTGCGCCGTATTGATCGCCGTTTCATTCTGCCGCACATATTGGCATAAGCCTGCGTCTCGCTGGAGATACGCGTCCACCGCCGACTCCACAGCCTGCTGCGCAAGAGCAGCCATGGCGAGGAGCTGATCCTTCAGTTGGGCGAGCTGTTGCTGGAAGTGTATGCGCGGCAAAGCAGACTTCTCCTACCAACCAGTGTGCATGATGTATGTTACACGCTGACAAAAACCTCGCAATGCACCATAGGTGTCATACGTTCGATGGAAGACTCGAATCGCATCGAGCCACCGGGTTTAGACGTGCGGGCGGTGGAATCGATGCTATACGCTGTTAACCAATGGCAGCCGATGCTTCGCCTCTTACGTCCATGCTCACGATCGCTCCCGCGGAGCGGCCGCCGCATGAGATTTACAAGCTTATGACCGGCGTTATCGTCCCGCGGCCGATCGCACTCGTCTCCACCGTAGATCGCGAAGGCGTCGCTAACCTCGCCCCATTCAGCTTTTTCTGCGGCGTGGGCTCGGTGCCACCCACCCTGCTTTTCTGCCCCGCGCTGCGCCCCGGGCGGCCGACCGATCGCGCTCCCCGCAAGGATACGCTTCGCAATGTGGAGGAAACCGGCGAGTTTGTGGTGAACGTGGTCAGTGAATCCATCGCCGACGCGACCAACGCCACCGCCGCCGACGTCCCCCCGGAAGTCGATGAATTTCAGTTGTCCGGCCTGACCGCTGTCCCAGGGACGGTGGTACGAGCCCCGCGCGTCGCCGAGTCTCCCGCCCAGATGGAATGCAAACTCCTCCAGGTCATTTACACCAGTCACAAGCCGGGCGGCGGGGTGATCGTGCTGGGAGAAATCGTTCGGTTCCACGTTCGCGCTGACCTTGTGGACAACTTTCGCGTCGACCCAGCCGGTCTCGACGCCGTAGGAAGGATGGCCGGCAATACGTGGGTTCGAACGCGCGACCGTCTGGAATTGATCCGCCCATCATGAGCTGATTTGACGACATACTGACCTCCAAAAATCTAAATCGGGGGATATCTTTTCTTCCGGTATTGGCCGCGCCACGATGGCAGCGTCTGGATCTCGTCCGGGGATTCTCTTTCGCGGCGGGGTACCGGGGGAGTGGGACGCAAAGGTTCCTTTTCCTTTTCGGCCTCAGGCGCGGACTGGGGGCGCAGGAACTCGGGCGGCGCCGTCACTCGGACCGGCGCACACGCCTCCGGCTCCGTCTCCGCGGCTGGCGCCTCATGGTAAACCGAACGCACCTTCGCTCTTTCGAAACGAGGTTCCGCGTCGGTTTCCTCTCCGCCATATTCGTCTTCGATCAGGCTTCTCCGCCCCAGCGAAACGAGCATGTTCCTCAGCCCGCTGAGCCGCGAGGGAGGGTGCCCCAAATCCTCGTCGTCCAATGGCCCGTCGTGGTGCCCCGGCTCCTGGGTCCCGGGCTGCGGCGCCGGCGCCGTCATCCACGCCTCGATCTTCTGGGCGACTGGTCCGGTTGTTAAGGGCGAATTGAGGGAAACAGGTGGCCGTGCTGCCTCGCCGTGCGGCGTAATCGCTTCCGACGGCGACCTCTTTGGCGCCGTCGGCCGCAAATTTGAGTCCGTCGAAGGAGCTCTCGGTGATGGCGAAGCCTTCGTTGTTCTGGGCGCGGCTGCTGTTCTGTGCGGCTCTCCTCTGCCTCGCGTCGTTCGTGGTGCCTGGGCAGTCGTTGATCCCGCCTCCCCGGCTTCCGCATCCCCATCGGTTGCGTCGACCGCAAGGGGCATCACCAGCGGTACCGCGACATCGAGTTCAGGCGAAGCCCCCGTCAACGTCCCTGCCGCGGGCTTCAACGATTCAGGTCTGCTCACGACACTCGGCTCCTCACTGATTTCGCAACCGGAGTGACGACGCATCCCCTGCAAGTTTCCGCCGCAGCGCGGCACACGACCGGCCGTAATGATCGACGAAACAACGAATAGGCCTTCTCCAGCGAGACACCGTTTGAGCCAAATGCCACGGCAGCCACTTCCATTCGTTGCGCCGGGTGAGTTGCCTCACGCGGTTGAGCGAGGATTGTTAAGCCGGATTGTATGACCAAGATCGTGCAATCGACAAATCGGTCAGCAATCTCCACCCGTAACACCTTCGTATCCTCAGTTGTACTTGCACGAATCCACAGGTTGTGCCCGTTCCCTAAGGCGCTCGATGCCAAAAGTCACGCAGCAGACCACTCTGCGTTAGCCATGGATCACCGCGGCCGTGTGCACAACAACTTCATTTTGTAAGCATAGGGAAACGCAAGACCGGGTGAAATACCACAAACAGTCGCATGGGTCCCTGATTAGTAATCCGGTCGGCCAAACTAGTGCGCGACCCCCGGATTGGGTCACCTCTGTGCCTCAGCGCCAGCGAAGTTGTGATGCGCTACGGGAAGCGGAGACTCCAAATTCCTTCTACTATAAAATTCCGGCCGGAAAATATTTGTTGCAACAAATACCTCCTTCCGGGCATCCTGATTGAAGACAGCTTTTACAGGCGCGACGATCCCTTTCCGGTTTACGCTCCTCCTCTGGCGCCTACGCTCTACCTCAAACTCCGCGGCTCTTACCGGCCCGGCACCGAAAGGAATCGATTTGATGAAGCGTTTTCTTCTCTTGACTGGCCTCGTGGCCCTCGCAGCCCCGTTCGCCACCGCGCAGACTTCCACCTGGGCAATCGATCCCGCCCACAGCCAGATTGAATTTGTCGTTCGCCACCTGACCGTGTCCAACATTCATGGCAGATTCGGCAATCTCAAGGGAAATATCACAATGAATGACACCGATGTGACCAAGTCGACCGTTCAGGTGACCATCGACGTGACTTCGCTCGACACCGGCGTCGCCCAGCGGGACTCGGACGTCAAGGGCGCCAACTTCTTCGACACTGCCAAATTTCCGACCGCCACCTTCGCCAGCACCTCCGTGGCCAAGAAGGGGATGGGCATCACTGTGACCGGTGATCTCACCCTGCACGGCGTCACGCGCCCGGTGGAACTCGACGTCGAGGGACCCAGCGGTCCAGTGCCTGGAATGGACCATAAGCCGCATTCCGGCTACTCGGCCACCACCACCATCAACCGCAAAGACTTCGGCGTCGGGCCCAATGCCCCCGCCACCATGGTCGGCGACGATATCAAACTCACCATCGACCTAGACGTGGCCAAGCAGTAACTGCGGCCTCGACGGCAGGCGATGAATCGTCCACACACCGTCGAGTCATTTCCTTCCCAGGGATGGGGGCGCTGATGTCTGATCTTAAACACGAAATCGCACAGCAGCGCCCTTTCTCGAGCGCGGCAGAGGAGGCGTTGCTCAATCTCATGCGCACCGCCGATTGCCTCCAGCGCGCCATGCAGCGCAAAACCCGCGCCTGGGGCATCACTTCGACACAGTACAACGTGCTTCGCATCTTGCGCGGCTCGCAGCCGAGAGGCCTGACCTGTTCGGCAATTGGCGACCGCATGATAACGGCCGAGCCCGACATCACGCGCTTGCTGGGCCGGCTCAAAGCGCAGAAGCTTGTCCGGCAGCAACGCGACAAGCACGACAAGCGCGTGCTCTGGACGCAGATATCCTCCCCGGGCCTCGCGCTGCTCGCGGAAATGGATCCCGTGGTTCAGCGGGCTCCCATGGAGTTGCTCGGCCATCTCACCGATGAAGAGACTGCGCAGTTGATCAACCTGGTCGAACGGGCGCGCAGCCACTGTGGCGACCAGCAGGTGCCGGTCAGTTGTGACGGAACCAGCGGAGCCGCAGGCGAATCGTGCTCCAGCGAACAGGCTCCGGCAATGGCGCAGTAAGAGCCCTCCGATTCACTCATCCAATAGCAAATTCATGGTGGGATGCTCTATCCTCATTGGTTTCTAATTGTGAGGCCTATCGGGATGTTCAATCGAAAAACAGTCGTTCTGTCTTTGTTCTCTGCTTTTGCCCTGTTTGCATGGGCCGCCAACGCATCGGCGCAAACTCTCATCAGCCAGGATTCGGCCCGCAAGGCCGAGGCGCTGCTCAAGCAGATGACGGTCGACGAGAAGGTCGGCCAGATGACCCAGTCGGCCGGCATCGTCATGCCCATGCTCGGCTCCCAGAAGCCCGACGATCTCATCACCCAGGGCAAGGTCGGTTCCGTCCTCTGGCTGATCGACGTGAAGGAGATCAACCGCCTTCAGCATCTGGCCATGGAGAAGTCGCGGCTCCATATTCCCATCCTCTTCGGCTTCGATGTCATTCACGGCTACCGCACGGTATTTCCCGTTCCGCTGGCCATGGCGTCTTCCTGGGACCCCGCAGTCGAAGAAGCCGCGCAGAAGTACGCCGGCGCCGATGCCCGCGCTGCAGGCATTCAGTGGACCTTTACTCCCATGGTCGATATCGCCCGCGATGCGCGCTGGGGTCGCATTGTCGAAGGAGCCGGCGAGGATCCCTATCTCGGCTCGGCCATGGCCCGCGCCCAGGTGCGCGGATTTCAGGGTGCCGCCCTCGGACCCGACAGCGTGCTCGCCTGTGTCAAGCATTTTGCCGGCTACGGCGCGGCCGACGGCGGCCGCGACTACGACTCCTCCTACATCCCTGAAGTCCTTTTCCGCAACGTCTACCTGCCTCCGTTCCATGCCGCCGAACTAGCCGGCGCCGCCAGCTTCATGAGCGCCTACATGGACCTTAATGATGTGCCCGCCACCGGCAATCGCTGGCTGCTCACGGATATCCTGCGGAAGGAATGGGGCTTCAAGGGATTCGTAGTGTCCGATGCCTTCGCCGTCGCCAGCCTCCAGACCCACGGCTTCGCCGCCGATCCCGCCGACGCCGCTTACAAGGCCGTCAGCGCCGGCCTCAACATGGACATGGCCAGCCAGACCTACACTCACAACCTGGCCAAACTCGTGACAGACGGCAAAGTCAGCGAATCGGAACTCGACAAGGCCGTCCTTCCGATTCTCGAGCTCAAGTATGAACTGGGCCTCTTCGATCATCCCTACGTCGACGAGTCCAAAGTCGAGTCGGTCCTCAACCGGCCTGAAGGCCTTGAACTGGAGCGGAAGATAGCATCGCGTTCCATGGTGCTGCTCAAAAATGAGAACAACGCACTGCCGTTGTCCAAATCCACCAAAAAAATTGCGGTGATCGGGCCGCTGGCTGATTCCACGCGCGACATCGAGGGCGGCTGGACCGTAGAAGGCCTGTTCGGCGGAGGAGGCAAGAGCCACCCCGTCACCATCGTGGCCGGCCTCAAGAACAAGCTGCCCGGCGCCGAGATCACTTACGTCGCCGGCCCCGCCCCGTCCCGCGTCTTTCCCGGCCTTTTCGAGATGATCACGGGCAAGAAACCACCGCCCCCGCCCACGCCGGCCGAAATCAGCGACTGGCTCGCCAAAACCAAGGC
>DASXGD010000253.1:0-4942 GCA_036489245.1 Occallatibacter sp.
GGCCTGGCCTCGGCCGGCATCCGGCTGCTGCTGTTTCGCGCCCGTCGCAAAATCGCCCGCCTGCTGCGGGAGAATGCCGCCGATGACGGGAGGTCGCGATGAGACTCGGCGCCTGCGGACGGGAAAAGGAAGTGGCGGAGATGCTCGCCCGCGGGTCCTGGCCTGAGGCGGCGAGCGGCGAACTACGCTCCCACGTGGAGGGGTGCCGGGGATGCCGGGACCTGGCCCTGGTGAAGCAGGCCTTTCGCGCCGAGCGGACGGCTGCCGCGAGGGCGGCGCGACTGGAGCCGCCCGGCGTGCTGTGGTGGCGGGCGCAGCTGCGGCGCCGCAACGCGGCCCTGGCCCGCATCGGCAAGCCCATCCTGGTCGCCCAGATCTTCTCGGTCGCGGTTACCCTGGCGGCGGCTATCTTCTACCTGGCCTGGCAGGCCAAGCGCGGCTATGCATGGCTGGCCTGGTTCCAGCAGTTTCCACGGGCGCTCCACCTGGAGGCCCTGCTGCCCGACGCATTCACCAGGTATCCCGGCGAGACATTGCTGGTGTGTTCCGGCCTGGCGATGGTGGCGCTGATGAGCGGCGTGATTGTCTACATGGCGTCGGAAAAGCACTGACCCCTTGAATTCGAATCTCCGGCAGGCGGCGCACAATCCAATCGATTGCGGCCTCATTTCCAAAGGAGTGTTCGGAATGACTCTCTCTGCAAGCGAAGTGCACCATATCAAGCAAGCCTCGGCCCCCGAACACCTGCTTACGGTGATCCGCCATCGGTGGAGCCCGCGTTCCTTCGATGACCGTGATGTCAGCCCCGCAGATCTTAAGACGGTTTTTGACGCGGCGAGCTGGGCCGCGTCTTCGTACAACGAGCAGCCCTGGCGCTTCTTCGTGGGCCGGCGCAACTCCGAAACATACCAGAAGATTATTTCGACCCTGATGGAAGCCAACCAGAAATGGGCGGGCACAGCGCCGGTGCTGATCATGGGCGTGGCCAAGACGAAGTTCTCGCACAACGGCGCGCCCAATCGCGTGGCGCTTTATGACCTGGGCGCGGCAGCGGCTACGCTGTGCTACCAGGCTACAGAACTGGGCCTGCATACGCACCAGATGGCGGGCTTCAACGTGGATGCGGCCCGCCAGGCCTTCAACGTTCCCGAGGAATACATTTTCGGCGCGGTGATCGCGCTCGGCTACCAGGGAGAACCGCACGCCCTCACCAACCAGCAGATGCTGGCCCAGGAGACTTCTCCTCGGCAGCGCAAGCCGCTGAGCGAAATTGTCCTGTCGGCGTGGGACAAGCCTGCCAACCTGGGCTGATATACAAGCTGATTCGCCCCCGCGCCGGGGAGCGGCACTCTCCGGACTCCGCGATTAGAGTGGAGTCTGGAGACCGTCTTTTTGACCAGCCAGGCACCAACTCGAAGAGTCATCCGCAAATCGCCGCCGCGCCGCCCGCACCATCGCCGGACCGTGCCCCACAGGCGCGGGATGAGCGTCCGGACGCGTGTGATCCTCGCATCCATCGCCGTCGTGATTGTGCTGGTGGCGTGGGCCGCGCTGGCGCGCGGTTTTGCTCCGCTGGGAAACACGTCGGCAACCCGATTCGACGCGCTCATTGTCCTGGGATCGCCGGCAGACGCCGAAGGAAATCCGACGCCCGTCCAGCTGTCTCGCGTCACGGAGGCGGTGCACGAGTATGAACGCGGCGTCGCGTCCCACCTGATCCTGAGCGGCGGGCCATCCCATCACAGCTATGTTGAGGCGGAGGTGATGGCGCATGTCGCCGAGGCGCAGGGGGTTCCGTCCTCCTCCATCGTCGTCGAGCCGAAGGCGCTCGATACCATTCAAAACGCGTGCTACTCGGAACGGCTCATGAAAGCGCACGGCTGGCGGTCGGCGGAGGTGATCTCGAACAAGAGTCACCTTCCGCGCGCGGGCCTCATCTTCAGCCGCCTGCCGATCGAGTGGCGTACGCATGCGGCGCCCTCGCTCGAGCCCGACATCGCGTCTCCTGTGCGGTTCGCAGTAGGCCTTGAGACATTGAAGACGCTTCGCTACCTGGTCTTCGCGCAATGGGCGGAGCGCTGTGCTCCCTGACCGGCGCGGGTGACAGCGACGATAAGGTTCAATTGGGCCCGTCACACGGGTCCGCGCCGTGCCCTGCTTTCATGCCAGGCCCCTGACACTCGCGGGGGCCGTCCTGTAATCTGAAATGGATGCGTTTCCCAGGAAGTTTGTCCTTTTCTTTTGCTGTCGCTCTGCTTGCGTGTGCCGGAATCTGCGCTGGGGCCCAGGCGCCCAGCCAGCCATCTTCGGGTCAGTCTTCTTCGAGCCAGCCCAATGCGACTGTTCAGGCTCCTGCGACTGCGCCTCAGCCCGCCTATATCGCCATCGATCCGCTGGCCAACGTTCGTTACGACAACAAGTGGGACGTTTCGGTGGGCATGGCGTACCGCCACATCAAAGCAGGCCCGAACCTGCTGCAGGGATCGAACCTGGGCGGAATCGACCTGACTGGTTCTTACTACCTTGCCAAGCGCTGGCGGCTTGAAGCTACCGGCCGCGGTTATCTCGGCACCAGCGGCGCGGCCCCCAATCCGTACGAGATCAATGGCCCGTTTATCATGGAGTACATTTTCGCGGGCGGAGCGGAGTGGCTGGGCCCCCACAACAAGCATGGAGCGATCAGCGCGCACGTGCTGGGCGGAGGCGCGTGGGGCATTTTTGAACAGAACCTGCGCGGCCACGGACCCGCGTCGGTCGGTTTCTACAACGACCAGTTTGCGCCGGCAGCAATCATTGGCGGCCATTTCGATCTGAACCGCTCCGCGCGATGGGTGTTCCGTGTGACCCCCGACGCCATCATGACCCATTACGGCATCAACTACCCGCCGCACACGAGCCAGTTCGACGTCAACTTCGCCATCTCGGTCGGAGTGCAGTACAAATTCAAGAAGACGAAGTAGGAACGTGCCTGCGTGTTCCCGCCATTCGGTTGAAAGATGTCTGGCCGCCTTCACGCTGGAGCGCCTGGTTCTTGACCATTCCGCGCGGCGGATAAGCATTTTCCCCACCCTCTTAAGTCCGGCCGCCAGCCCCGGCGAGTCGCGCTTTCCCCGATCCGGGTGGTCCCCGCTATCGGTGAAGAAATTCGGCTGACAACATTGGCAGCAGATCGTTAGACTTCCACCTTCATCTCCGTGTGTTATTCTTCGCCGTTCGGGGCCACCTCGTGAAAACGAAGCGCCGTAGGGACGATATACCGAATACCGGCATTTTCTTGCTCGTGCATTGATTGGGACCTTCGGGAGATCAAGGGGCAGGTGACATGGACATGAGAGATACGCTCGGAGTACTGCTTGCGGGGGGAGCCGGAGAGCGGCTCTTTCCGCTGACTCGCGATCGGGCTAAACCGGCCGTTCCCTTTGGCGGACACTACCGGATCATCGACATTACGCTCTCCAACTGCATCAACTCCGGCTTGCGCAAGGTCTTCATCCTCACCCAGTACAAGGCGCTCTCGCTCAACCGCCACGTGCGCGAAGGGTGGACCGGGATCGTGGCGCAGGAACTGGGCGAGTTCTTCGAACTTCTCCCGCCCATGCAGCGGACCGGCGCCAACTGGTACATGGGAACCGCCGACGCGGTCTACCAGAATATCTATTCGATCGGCAGCGAGCAGCCCAACCACATGATCATTCTTTCCGGCGACCACATCTACAAGATGGACTACAGCCGGATGCTGGAGTATCACAAGGAAAACAGGGCCGAGGTGACTCTGGCTACCCTGCCCATTGAGCCCGACGAGGTTTCGCGTTTCGGGGTCGTCGAGGTCGGTTCGCAGGGCGAAATCGTTGGTTTCCTCGAGAAGCCGGCTTCCACGACCTTCCGCTCGCCCTTCAGTCCCACCAAGGTGGATGCCTCGATGGGCGTCTATATCTTTAATACCGAGACGCTGCTGAAGGCGCTGATTGCCGACGCCGAGGATCCCGACTCGAAGCACGACTTCGGCCACAATATTCTTCCCAATCTGTTGGGTAAGAAAAAAATGGTGGCCTACAGCTTCGTCGATGAGAACAAGCAGCAGGCGATGTACTGGCGCGACGTAGGCACATTGGACGCCTACTACGACGCCAACATGGATCTTTGCTCGGTTTCTCCGGTATTCAACCTGTACGACCGGAACTGGCCCATGCGCACACGGGTGCGGCAGTACCCGCCGGCCAAGTTCGTCTTCGGCGAGCCGGGCCGCACCGGCACCGCGATCAACTCCGTCATCACCGCCGGCGTCATCATCTCCGGCGCAACCGTGTCGAATTGCGTGCTGTCGCAGGATGTGCGCGTCAACTCGTACTCGGATGTGGACTCGAGCATCATCTTCTCCCACGTGAACATCGGCCGCCACTGCCGCATCAAGCGGGCAATCATCGACCGCGACGTGCATATTCCCGAGGGCACCGTGATCGGGTACGATCCGGTCGAGGACAAGCGCCGTTACTTCGTCACTCCCTCGGGACTGACGATCGTGACCCGGGACGCATCACTGTTCGAGAACCCGGTGGATCCGGACTTCCTCCAGCGTTACTGACGATTTGATTTGCCTGAAAACTGGTCGGCCTTCGTCCCCATGGAAGAAGGCCGATTTTTTTTGGCATGATGAATTCGCAACTTCTGCCCACGGCAGCACGACCCCAGGGTCGCGTAACTTTTCCTTCGCATCGGTATCCAATCTTCAGATGGCTGATTTATCCATACTGAGCAAACTGCCAGGGGATGGGCAGGAGAGCGCGGCGTCCGTTGGAAGGGCGGACGCTGCCGACGTCAGCCGCCGGGTATTCATCTTCGGCGGCGCGGCCGCAGTGAGCGGGATTGCGTTCTGGGGCTTGCGCCGGTCAACAGTGGCTGCGGCACGTCCGCTGGCTCCCGGCGAGGGGCCGCGCAGCGTTAC
>DASXGD010000285.1:0-2082 GCA_036489245.1 Occallatibacter sp.
GGCAGCGCGTCTATATCGCGGCGTTGCCGGCGAACTGGCGCGAGCTGGCGCGGTTCCAGGCGCAGCGCGGGATCGTGGCTTCTCGACCTAGAAAGGCGAATTCCCGCGCGAGACAGGTTCGCACCTGACTCACCGCTGGAGCAAAGGAGATTCGAACTCTCCGTCCCACCCTGAACGCCAGCGTTCCGAGGGGGGCGCCACATGGGTCCCGCGTACCGCTCCCGGTTTCGGAGTCGCGCCTTCCTGAGAAGCGCCATCGTTCTGCCGGGGGCTCGGCTACGGCCGCCGACGCCTTCGTCCTCTGGGGGTTCGAATGCTCACACGCCGATCGCCGTTGAGCTCCTGCCGGCAGGCACTGACCACCGGCGACGCATGCTGGTGGAATTTGCCAGCGTCCTCGGTGCGCTGCGCGGTCGCGGGCAGCAGACGATGCCCGAGCGGGACGCCGGCGCCTCGGCGGACAACCGCTAGTTGCTCTCAACCTCGCGGGCAGCGGGCCCGATCCCGACCAAAATCTTCACCTGCTCTATGGTTGCGGCGCTGAATTGAACTACAATGGCTACTGCAATGCTGAGGTGGACAAGCTGATCGACCGACAATCCATCGAGGCCGACCAGGAAAAACGCAAGCCGCTGGTGTGGGAGATCGAGCGGAAGTTGGCCGACGATGGAGCCCGCCCGATCATCTTTTACAGCCGCGGTGGTACGTGCTGGCATCCGCATGTGAAGGGGCTAACGCTCATGGTCAATAGCCTCTTCAAACGGCTGGCGCATGGAAGATGTCTGGCTCGACAAGTAGGCTCGCCCCTTTAGACCTTTAGACCGAGGGGAGTGAATGCGCCTCCTCCTTCCTGTGGCACGGGGTGGACAATGAGCGAAACCATGGACCGTTTGCTGGCAGCCGGCCAAAGGGCCGAGGTATTCGAATGGGGCTCCCGCGTCGTGAAATTTTGTCAGTCCAAAGGCTCAAAACGGGTGACATTCCGCGAGGCAGCAATCCATGCGGCCGTGGAGTGCCTGGGGCTTCCCGTTCCGACGGTTTGGAGCGTGCAGCAGATCGAGGGTCGCTGGGGTATCGTGTTCGACCGGTTGAGCGGAGTTTCATTCGCGGAGCAGATGCGGAGCGACGCGGCCGCCATACCCCAGTACCTTCAGATCCTCGCCCGCTTGCATACACGCATTCACGCCCACACGGCGAACCAGTTCAGCAGCCTGAAGGGTTGGCTGGCAACGAGCATCACCCGCGCCATGCCTCTCGACGAGCCGCGGAAGCAGATCTTGCTCGATGGTCTCAAGGACATGCCCGATGGCGATCGCCTGTGCCACGGCGATTTCCACCCCATGAACGTTTTGGGCGAGGCGTCGCAGCCCATGGTGATCGATTGGCCCAATGCCTGCCGCGGTGATCCGGCCGGGGATGTTTGCCGTTCCTACCTGATATTGAAACTCCATGCCGATGAAGTCGCCGAGCCGTACCTCGATGTTTACTGCCGGGTTGCCGGTGTCCCGCGCCACGCTATCCTCAACTGGTTGGCGTACGTCGCAGCAGCCAGACTGGCGGAAGACGTCCCCGGAGAGCAACATCGCTTACTCGAACTCGTACGGTCGCTGTGATTGGGCCGATCGAGCACCACACCATGCGCGGCCGCGAGGCCCTTGCGAGATACATCTCCTGTGGTGCCGGTCGCGATACAGCGATATTGGGTAGCGCACAAGGGAGGAAGCTATGGACCAGGTAGAGGGCAAGGTCGCCATCGTGACGGGCGGTGCATCAGGAATTGTTAGGCGCAACGCCATGGTAGGGCTGTTTTGGGCTCTGGGGCTGCTGTGTTCGCCGTTTATTGCTAAAGCTGCGCAATCGAGCCAGACGGATCAAGCCGCGCTCGTTCAACTCGAAAAGGAAGCGTGGGAGGTGGCGAAGCAAAAGAACTGGCAGGCATATAATCGTCTGCTGTCACAAGATTTCGTATGGATCGACGACAGCGGTGTGCTTTTGGGCCGGGAACCGTTCTTAAAGTATATCGCTGATCTGGACCTAACCGATTACGCGATGGAAGGCGTCAAGGTCACGATGTTTAACAAT
>DASXGD010000307.1:0-2692 GCA_036489245.1 Occallatibacter sp.
CCAAACCGTTCCTCGAGGGGCTTGAGCGCCATGACCAGGCCAATTGCCGAGCAGTTGGGATTGGTGACCATGTATCCGCCCGACTCCTTGCGCCAGGGCTGCTCCTCGATCAGGTGCAGGTGCTCAGGGTTCACTTCGGGGATCACGAGCGGCACATTGGCGTGCATGCGAAAGGCACTCGAATTGGAAACCACGGCGCAGCCGGCGGCGGCAAACTTCGGCTCCATTTCGCGGGCGATGTCCGCGTCGAGGGCGGCAAAGATGATGCGCGGCGCCCCCGCCGGCTCGGCCGGGGAGACGGTCATGCGCGCGATGCGATCGGGCAGGGGAGTGTCGAGCCTCCACCTGGCGGCGTCTCCGTATTTCCTGCCGCTGGAGCGGTCGCTTGCGGCCAGCCAGGCGACCTCGAACCAGGGATGGTTCTCGAGCAACTGAATAAAGCGTTGGCCGACCATACCAGTCGCGCCCAAGATGCCGATGGGATATTTGCTTTGCATGGCAGTAAACACTCCAGTGTACAGGAGCGGTAGCGAAGCTTCACGGACGGTGCATTGAGTCCGAAATTCGTCTTATTGATTGAAGTCTAGAAAAGCAGCTCCTTCGACTCACCACCCCCAAGCTGAAATGCGCTTGGGGCCCCGTTCGCTCAGGATGACAGCGTTTTTTGTGGTGCGAACTTTAGACTCAGAACACTAGCGAAGCTTCACGGACGGAATGCAGGGTCGATACAGGGGTGCCGGAACAATCGACGGTTCCTCCGCGTATCTGACAATGGCGCGACCGCCGTTGCCCTCTCGCGCCAGGCCCAGAGGAGAGACCATGCGAAAGAAGATCGTTGTAGCTGGTGTTAGTCTCATGATGCTTTTTACCCTTGCGGGCGTGGTCGCAAGGCCGGCTCCCCCGCCGAGGAGCGCGGCTGGGACCATCGTGATCGTTTTCAAGGATGGCCACCGGCAGACGTTCAACCTGTCCGAAATTGAGAGGGTGGAATTTCCGGCGCCGGCCCTGGCTGCCGGCGACAACAGCCCGGCTAATGGAGATGCGCCTCCGCGCGGCCATTACGTAGGCAAATGGGAATGCGGCGACGGCAACGGCAACAATTTCTACATCACCCTGAAGGAGAGCGGCGACGCGATGCGCTCGATCGGGGATGAACACGGCCGTTGGGACTATGTGAACGGCGAGGCCCGGGTAACCTGGGATGACGGGGCGCAGGACGCCATTCGCAAGATCGGGTCCCACTACCAGAAGTTCGCCTACCACCAGGGAAAATCGTTCACCGACCAGCCCGACAACGTGACCGTCGCAAAACTGACCAACCCGCGGCCAATCTAGGTACCAGCTTTTAGCTGTTAGCCATTAGCTCTTAGTCACGGGTGGTCGGGCGGGGGTTCGTGACTGCGAGGCGGAACAGGATGGGCATTCGCCCACTTTGCGGCTCGTTTTTGCACCCGGAGCCGTTCGAACGCCGACAGTCTCCCCGCCGATTCATCCCGATTCTTGGCGAATTGCACCTGAATGTCACCGTTGGAGCCGGCCGCTGCCAGGTTCTGCCAGAAATATGCCTCGGAGTAGCTCTGGGGAACACCCTTTCCGCTGTTGTAAAGGACGCCCAGGTTGTTCTGGGCGTAAGCGAAGCCCTGGTCCGCCGACTTCCTCCACCAGACGGCCGCCTGGGCATAGTCCTGCGCGATGCCCTTGCCTTGGTAGTAATCGTAACCCAGCCTGTATTGGGCCTTGGGGTCGCCGGCCTTGGCCTGTTCGATCAGGTCGATGTCGATCGCGAGAGCCGATGGGGAAGAAGTCGCAGGAATATTCGCGGCCTTGCTGTCTTGCTCAGGAGGGGAGGCCGGAGCGGGTTTTGTTTCCTGGGTTGGTTCCGGCTTTGGTTCCTGTTTTGGTTCTTGTTTTGGTTCAGCGGGGGTTGGGTCCGCCCCCTGCATGGCGGGCGCCTGCACAGTTTTCACCTTCGCTCCATCGGATCCATGGAGATGGGCCGCTGGGGCCATCAGAGCGAAAAGCAAACATGAAGCTGCGTACAGACGCTGCATACCTTGTCCTGTCAGAGGCATCTGGGGATGTGCTAGATACCGATTCTTCCACCTCTAGATTCGGTTTGCAACCGGCAATTGGTAACATTCAAACGTTTCATCCCGGGCGACAACAGGGAATGCCGTTGGGCGCGGATGGGCCAACCCACGCATCAGTTCTGTCCCATCGCCGTCAGCACAGCGTCGGCAAACTGCGTGGTTCCGGCCGTGCCGCCCACGTCGCGGGTGAGGGTCTTGCCTTCCGCATAGACGGATTCGAGCGCCCTCTGCACGCGGATCGCCGCCGCCTCTTCGTCCAGGTGGTGGAGCATCAGGATCGCCGACTGCAGCAGCGCCGTGGGGTTGGCAATATCCTTGCCCGCGATGTCCGGCGCCGAACCGTGCACCGCCTCAAAGATAGCGCATTCCACCCCCAGGTTCGCACCCGGCACCAGTCCCAGCCCGCCCACGAAGGCGGCGCAGAGATCGCTCACGATATCGCCATAGAGATTCTCGAGCAGCAGCGTGTCGTACTGGTAAGGATTCATCACCAGCTGCATGCAGGTGTTGTCGATGATGTGCTCGCCATAAACTACGTCAGGGAAGCCCTCCGCGACCTTGCGCGCGCAGCGCAGGAACAGCCCGTCGGAGAGCTTCATGAT
>DASXGD010000359.1:0-3081 GCA_036489245.1 Occallatibacter sp.
CTCAACGTTCGATCGTGGAGTACCACAAACGAAGGAACCCGTAGCCGCTTGGCTTCGGCCGTGCGCCACTCCCGCAGGCGCGATGCCAGCGCCTGGGCCTGCGGAGTCAACTCGCGCGCCGCATTCTGTGCCTGACTCTCGATGCGCTCGCTTCCATTTCTCTTATTCCTATCTCTTGGCGAAGCCGCCTTCTTCGTCCTGCCCGCAGCCGCAGGCGCGCCCCCGAACTCCTCTACGACTCCATCGCTGATCAGCAACGGCAGCGGCGTGGTCGGGCGCGCTCTAAGACCGGCGTCCGTCAGGCTGATCCGCCGATACGCAATGACCTCGCCGTCCTTTTCGAACTCGGCGTTCTCCACGTCAATCAGCTCCGATCGCTTCATCGCATTCAGCAATTCCTCAAACTCGTCGCGGCTCATGCCTTCGGCCCAGCGGTGTTCCGAGCGAAGCCCTTTTACAGTCTTGTAGGCCGCTCCTCGCAACGACTCCACCATGTCTTGCACCCACCGCCGTTCCGTTGGCGTCGCCCGGCGGAACAGCCGCAGCACCGCTCCCGCTGGATCGCATGCGTCACACTTCTCGCATTCCAGTTCCGCGTCTGCCTCGTCGCCGAAGTGGCGCACCAGCGCCCCCATCCGGCATTCCTGCGACTCGGTGAAGCGCAACACCTTCTCAAACTGCTCGCGCCGATACTGCGACTGGATCGAGTAAGTCCGCCTCCAATCCGGCCTTCCCAGCGTCGCATTCCCGGCGAAATCCACCCGCGCGCCGCCATGGATCTCCAGCTTCTCGAGCGCCTTGTCGAACTCTTCTGCGCCCAGCGTTGACGCCGCGCGAAGCTCGCGGATCGGACGAGGCTCCTCCGTCAGCGCGCGAAACACTTCCTTCAGATGTTCGACCGGAGGATAGTCCCGGTTGAGCAGGAAATCATGGGTGCGTTGGTCGGCATAGGAGTGCATCAGGTAAGTCCGGCTCAGCCCGCCGTCCCGCCCCGCCCTCCCGATCTCCTGGTAATAGCCTTCGAGAGTCGAAGGCAAACCGGCATGGATCACGGTGCGAATATCCGCCTTGTCAATGCCCATCCCGAACGCGATCGTCGCTACCACCACTTCGAGTTCGCCGCCCTGGAACGCCCGCTGCACCCGTTCGCGCGTGTCGGCGTCGAGGCCCGCGTGATAGGCCGACGCGGAGACCGAGACCGACAGGTTGGCCGCCAGTTCCTCGGACTGCTTGCGCGACTGGGCATACACAATCGCCGGACGGCGCGCGCCGTCGGCCAGCAGCCGGCAAATGATCTGCGATCGCATCGGCACCGGGACCTCGACCACCTCGATGGCCAGGTTGTCGCGGCGGAAACCGTGAATGAACAGCGCCGGCTTTTCCATGCCCAGTTGCGCAAGAATGTCCGCCTGCACCGTGGGCGTCGCGGTCGCCGTCAGAGCCACGACCGGCGGCCGGTCTGAGCCGCCCTGCAGGTCGAGCCCGCGCAGCGAAGGCAGGTGCTGGCCCAGCATCCGGTAGTCGGGGCGGAAATCATGTCCCCACTGCGAAATGCAATGCGCCTCGTCGATGGCAATCAGCGCCAGCCGACGCTTGGCCAGCATTTCCGGAAAGCCGCGGACGCGCAGACGTTCCGGAGCAATAAACAGAAACTGCAGGTTTCCGTTCAGATAGTCCACGCACGCCTGCCGCGCCACTGACCGTTCCAGGCCGGAATGGATGCGCGCCACCTTGAAGCCAAGCGCGCGGAGTTTGGCCGCCTGGTCTTCCATCAGTGCGATCAGCGGCGAAATCACCAGCGCCGTACCGCCCCGGGCCAGCGCCGGAAGCTGATAGCAGAGGGACTTCCCCGAACCGGTGGGCATCACCAGCAGCAGGTCGCGGCCGGCCACTGCAGCGCGGCACACTGCTTCCTGGTTGGCGCGAAACTTCGCGAAACCAAATGCGGTTCGGAGCAGATCAGGCAGGTCCGACGGATTGGCGGCAGTGGTCGACAAAAACAAGCCCGGCAGAGGATGCGCCCCGCAACGCAGAATGTGTATACCTCCACTCTACAAGACAAGTCCCGCAACCCGCCGATGAGTTTAACTCTCTCCCAGGGCTTCGTTGGCAGCCCGTCGAATTGACCGCAAAAACGCTTGAGTAAGGCTTCATTTTTATGGACGCTCAACGGCCGCTCCTAACTTGTGCGCTGCATCACACCTGTTGCTGTAGTCCCTTCTATTTGTGTGTCATTCACCAAAAGCCGTGATAGGCTCACCTCAAGTAGCAACCAAGTGCGTGCATATCTTCTGTCCATGTCCTGCATGGAAGGATGTGCAGACTTTCCCACGACTGCAAATGGGCATGACGCGACGAAGCCCATGTGCGGATCGATGAGACCGGGCCCCTCTGAATAACTGAAAAACCCAGTTCCGAAGGCCAGGGCGTGAACGGCACACGTGTGCTTGCGGCCTATGCGTTTGTGCGGAAGAAATTGTGGGAAGGTGAATCATGGTAGTGAAGACTCACAAAGACGGGCGCGATCATATTGGTCTGCATATCGGCGCCGCCAATGCACGGCGGTATTTCCGCAGGCACCCACAAACCATCGATCTGAGACTGGACGATCTGGAGATACAGTGCACGTTGTCGCCCGATTTCTGGGAGGGGCGTCCGGAGATCTACGATCCCCGGCTGAGTGAATGGCTGGAGTTCAAGGTCGGCCGCAAGCGTCCAGGCCGGGACCCGATGCTGCTGACCATGGTGCCGTCCGGGGACGGCACATTTGTGGTTATACCCAGGACAGAGAACAGAACTGACCCCTTCGGCGCGGAAATCTCGACCCCCAGAAAAGTGCAATCGGAATCCTATTTTCCGCTCGGTAGCCTTCCAGTTCTGCCGTCGCGATCTGTCGCGTGATAAACGCAACCCCCGATTTCGCGCTCCGGAAGCGAGTGCCCGCAGCCGGGGTCCCGCAGACATCCTCTGGTCCAGGCGCGATACGCCGGCAATCAACTTCGGGTTCAGCACGGACTCACAACTTCCGGTTCTCAACGGCGCGACCCTTCCACTCCGCTCGCTGGGTGCTGGGTGCCCCGG
>DASXGD010000394.1:0-3517 GCA_036489245.1 Occallatibacter sp.
CAGAAGTTTTAGACGGAGTCAAATCACTCTAAAATCAGTTATCGGCCATCGTTCCTTGTTGCGTTTCAGGAATTCTGCTACGGCTTTTGGAACGCTGCGAATGCTCCGCTTGTCATCATAAAGCAGACGGAAGAAAAACCGTGGATGCCGGCCGGCATCCATACAAGTGATGATCAAGAAATGCTTCCGCATCAAAATACCTCCGTTTCTTGCTTCAAGTAACCTCGGAACTTGGCCCGAATCCGTATCGCGGGTTTGCCGTCGCATTCCGGGCTGTACTGTTTACAAAGCAATCCCGTAGGCGAACTTTCAGAACTTCGGCCTCATTTTGCTTTCTTTTTGAATTCGGAGGGCATTACAGAAGGCATTGGAGGTGCGCTTCTGACTCAGTGGATTTTTGTCTCAATTGCAGCGGTTATCGTCCGAACCGCCGATATCAGTTCGTCCTGCTGAATCCTATAAAGGGAATGACCTTATTCGGTAAACGGCCCGTCAGGGAAATGCCGATTCCAAAACCAAGTAAGCCGAGCACGCCGGTATAGTGGGCTGGCGCCAACTGATCGAAGCGCAACAGCCAAGTCACAATAATCGGAGTCATTCCTCCAAAGATTGCGTATGCGATATTGTACGAAAATGAAACGCCAGAAAATCTGATCGCCGGTGGAAACGCTGCGATCATAATGAACGGAACCACTGCTACAACGCCCACGCTGAATCCCGCCAGTAAATAAAGAGGCGTCACCAGCAAAGGATTTAAGCTGACGCCTATGTACAACAGGTAAGCAGAAATAACCAGCATGGGACAACCGCTCAGCAAGACTCGGCGCGGACCGAAACGGTCAGTGAGCCAGCCCGCGAAAACGCAGCCCACTATCAAAGCAATAGTCGCCAAGCTGTTAGCCTGGAGCGCTGCGAGGACCGGCACACCATAGATCTTTTCCATTAAGGCCGGTGTCATTAAGATAATGACAACGATGGCGGCAGACAACATCCAGGTCAATAATCCGGAGAGAACGACACCTGCACTATGATTACGCACAACCGCTCGCAGCGGCATCTCAGCAGCGAGTGCCCGCCGCGCCTTTAAGTCTTCAAATATCGGCGTTTCAGTTAGTAAGCGGCGAAGATATACCGACAACAGACCAAAGGCGCCGCCCAGTAGAAAGGGAATCCTCCAACCGTATGCTGCACATTGGACTGGCGACATCAGCAGGTTGAGACCGGTAGCTACCAACGATCCCAGCAGAATCCCGCCGGTCAATCCACCAGTTAAGATCCCGCAGGCGAGTCCCACACGTGAAGAAGGCACATGCTCGCTGACAAAGACCCAAGCACCAGGAACCTCGCCACCTACCGCCACCCCTTGTAAAATCCGGCAAAGTAACAACAAAACGGGCGCCCAGATTCCCAGGTGCGCGTAGGTCGGTAGCAAGCCAATCCCGAGAGTAGACAACCCCATAAGGGAGATGCCGAGAGTGAACATCTGTTTGCGACCGCGTAGATCTCCTGCATGGGCCATGACGATGCCACCGAGAGGTCGCGCCAGGTAACCGGCGGCGAAGATGCCGAACGTCTGGAACTGTCGGACCCAGGCGGGAATTTCAGGCGGGAAAAATAGATCGCCGATGATATTAGCGAAAAAGACGAAGCTGATGAAATCATAGAACTCCAGGCTGCCTCCTAGTGTCGCTAGCCAGAGCGTCTTATAGTCATTTGCGGTTAACGGCCGAGGCGGTCGAAGAGTCATTTGTACTAAATTATCCAACTCGAAGGATCGTTCGTAAAATTAGCCGAATTGCCGTATCCGTTGTTCCAGCGGTCCCCAATCCAGCGCCGCGCTCCGGTATCGGCAAAGCCGGATCAAGGTCCGACCGTGCGATAAAGTACAAACGGAACACGAATTCTGGCTCCCGTTCGCGCCGTCATTCGGCGATATAGCCGACGTGCCTCTTGACCTGAACAGCGTAGCGTTGTCAACTGGATGGACCGCCTAGGCTCGGCGGCCGACCGAATTGGAGAAGCGCCATGCCGATCGATTTCACGCTGACGCCAGAACAGCAGCGCCTGCGCGCGGACGCACGCGCCTTCGCCCGCGATGTGCTGTCGAAGGTGGGGGCGGCCACGCAAGAGCTGCCGACGCCGCTCGCCCGCTTCGCCGCCACCAGACCGTTCTACGAACAGACAGTCGCAGCGGGCTTCCTGCGTCGCCTGATTCCAGTACCGCTTGGCGGTCAGGGCACAGGTGTTGTGGACATGGCGGTGCTGGCCGAGGAGTTCCACGCCGTCGATGTCAACATCTCGCTGACCTTGCTTGGCACCATGCTGGGCCTGTTCCCGGTGCTGCTGGGCGGCACGCCGGAACAGGCGGGGCGCATCTTCACCCCCTTCGCGGCGGGGCAGGGCGCCCCGCTCGCCGCCTTCGCCCTGAGCGAACCGGGCGGCAGCGCCAACTTTGCCGCTCCCGCCCCGGCCGAAGGCGTACGCACCCAGGCGCGTCTGGAAGGCGATCACTGGGTAATTTCCGGCGCAAAGAAGTGGGTCTCCAGCGGCACCGGTTGGGACGGGAAAGGGGCCGACCTACTGACGGTAGTCTGCCGCACCGATCCCGATGCACCGCCCGAGAGCGGGATTTCGGTTATCGCCGTCAGCGGCCCGGCGGAGGGCATCGTACTGGACCGCGCGATTGATTCCGTCGGCCACCGCGCGCATCTGCAACCACAGTTCCGGCTGAACGACGTACACACGCCCGCCGATCACCTGATCGGGCCGCGCGGCGGCGGCAAGGCGCTCGCCGAAGCCTGCTTTACTGGCACCGCGCCGATCGTCGGCATCTTCGCCGTCGGGCTGATGCGTGCGGCCTTCGACTACGCGCTAAATTTCACCAAGACCGAGAAGCGCGGCGGCGCGGAGCCGATCATCAGCCATCAGGCGGTCGGCTACGCGCTCGCCGACGCGAAGATGGCGATAGAGGCCGTCCGCTCGCTCAGCCTGCGCGCCGCCCACGCCTTCGACACACAGGCACCCGGCGCGCTGGAATTGGCGCTGCATGCGAAGGTGTTCGGATCGGAGACAGCGGTGCGCGTGATCTCGGACCTTATGCGCGTCGTGGGGATCGACAGCTACGATCGCACGCTGCCGCTTGGCGGCCTGCTCGCCGACGCCCTCGTATTGCCGCTGTTCGATGGCGGGAACATGGGTGTTCGGCGACGGCAGTTGCACGAGCTGATGCAAATGCCGGACTACGACTCGCTCGCAGCGTCTGGCGGCTAAGGTAATCCGTGCAAGGGTTGAACGAGCGGGCACAAGCGAAGACGCCGTCAGGTGTTGACGGCGTTGCCGGCGCTCTCGCTTGTTCAAGTTCCTCTCCGGGAGTCGGCACCGGAAGGCTTTTTGCTTCTTTGTGCTTTGTGTGAAAGGAGCTCCTTATTCACACCAAGATACATCCGGACTTCCGGAGGAACTGGACCCACATGCAGGGACTCAGCTTCCTCGAAAACCTCTCGATCTGCCTTCGTCA
>DASXGD010000398.1:0-2764 GCA_036489245.1 Occallatibacter sp.
ACCTTGCTGCCAAAGCCCGACTTGCCAAAACCCGTCAGCCATAATTTCGTTCCCCCGAATCGCTCATTATGGTACCCCGCGACAGAGGAGTCGGTCGTAAGAAACTGTGTTGTGGCTTGACTGTGGCCAACTCGTCTTCCACGAACGGAGCAACCGAGCAATCGTCTGGAGTACGGCGGTGCAAGCGAAAGCCATGCCATTGACGGCCACAATCGACCCTGGGCACCACCAATTCGCGACCGACAACGTATATTTCTTTATGAACAACGGTGATCGGCGGGTTCGTTGCGGGATCACGAGGTCGGCGCTTGAAGTCCTTGCACCGGAACTTCCGCATACAAAGCAGGGTCGCGTCCAGGTGTTCAAACAGCGTCGAACCCAGATCGAGCATTCGGCTAGCGCCAAATTTGATCGCGGCTCGGTACAGCCGGATGGCTGCACTGTGCTGATTAGAGTATTCGATTTAATTTAACGTTCCGGGCTGCCTCATACGCAAGCCGCACGGCACATCGACTGCCGCTGCTATTCTCAGTACGCGCTCCGGACCAGCACCATTCGCGCAGCTCGGGGCCGCTCACTTCCTGGCATTCATGGGGCAGTAAAGCAACGGTCAGCCTGGGAGCACACGCTCGCGCATGTCGCTTAGTACAAAAACGGAAGTTGAGGCTGGTAAATCGGATAAATCGACGGGCTCGGCTCAGCCATCGCCCACGTCACGACCGCTAGGATGGTCAACGCCATCCCGACGGCAAATACGAACCTAGCTGGTTTTGGTTTCGGTGCCATATTCCCCTCCTGGCTACCTGCTGGTACGCTCCGGCCGCTCGCCCGATCGGCTCAAAATGAAGAACGCTGATGCACCGGCAGTGAAGCGCGAGGCCGAGGAAGACTGGGGCAGAACGAAATGGCGATAGAGGCAGCCGGCAAGAGGTATCTCAGAACGACGCTACCCAGCCCGATCGCGACTAAAGACCGTGGCATCCTCCTCACAGTTCAGCAAGCATGGGACTACACGGCTGTCATCGGTAAAGAGCGCGAAAGGCAAGGCCACTGGCGGAAAGTCCGCAAGCTGATTCTCGAGGAAGCCGACGTGGCGGTGGTTAGCTGGAACGTTCGGCTGGCCCTGTTGCAAGACGCCAAGCTCGGCGCAGAGCCAAGAGCTGGCGGCGGGAGTGATTAATTTAATGCGCTGATCGCGCCACGACGCATCATTTGGCAGATAACGAGTTGGAATTGCTCACCTCTGCGCCCGATGGGAGCCCGACCTAAGGCGACGCCAGTTCATCACGCTGATGGGCGGGGCGGCCGCGTGGCCGCTCGCGGCCAGCGCGCAGCAACGCATGCGCCGCGTCGGTGTATTATTGCCTGCGAGTCCGGACGACGCAGACTTTCAGGCCCGCGTCGGAGCGTTTCTGCAGGGATTGCAGCAATCTGGTTGGAGCATCGGTCGCAACTTGCGTGTCACGCTGGGCGGCCGGCGATGCTGACGAAATTCGTAGACATGCAGCCGAATTAGCGGCGACTGCGCCTGACGTCATCCTAGCTCATGGCGCCTCGACCGTGCGTCCGTTGATGCAGGCCACTCGCACTGTATCGATCGTATTCTCGGCTGTCTCTGATCAGGCACCAACGCACGGAGAAGCTGCAATGAGGCGGGCGCCGCTATCAATCGACGCCGAAGGTCTCCGGCATTGCGGCGAGTTGCTCGACCGGTACCACCCCGGCCGCCAGCCGCACATTCACCAGAGCCTGCACGGTGCCGCGCGCAAGATCGGCGTTCTCCGCGATGCGCTGGAGGTAGGGATGGACAGCGTGGCCCAGGACGGTGAGGGCGACCGCCGGTTTGCGTTCAAACAGCGGGCCGCCCAGATCCCGCTCGAGCCGGATAATGGCGTTGGTCAGCGAGGGTTGGGAGATGCCGCACTGTCTGGCTGCCCGCGTGAAACTGCGCTCCTCGCAAAGCGCCAGAAAATATCGAATCTGGTGCATTTCCATGCCAACCCCCCCTCCGCACCGTTGTGTGTGCTCGCGTAGGAGGCTTGCCATCGAATGTCACCCTGGAGTGTGAGGTAGTTCACATATCGACGATTTCCTTGCTTATTTTTACCGGCCCACCACGCTGGGGGCCGATGAGCGATAGCTTGGACGATTTTTGTCATCTGAGTGCGGCCGCGTTAGCCGGTGTCATGCACCACCCGGATGCCCTGTCGCAGCGTGATCCGTGCCCTTGGCCAGCGCGCCACGGCTGCCCGGTAGGTTACTCTTCTCCGCTCTGTTCGTGGCAACGCTGGCGCAGCCGACCGATGAACCATCCGATCACGAACACGGCCAACAGGAACGCGATGATGACGCCCGTGCTGACGAGCACATAGGCGAGAACTATCGCGGCCGCCCTCGATGATCATGACGCCCGTAGGAGGTTTGCATCGATGCCTCTGTACGGTCAGTGGAGCCGATTCGCCTTGCCGCTTCAATGCATTAAGTTGTTTTAATGTTCGACTCGACTTGTCCTGGCCCGACGCTATTTATACCCCATGTTGTTGCGTCGCGTAGCCTTCCCTGCCTTCTGCGAGCCCTGCCTGCCTAGATCTGTGTTTGGCAGAGCGGGGCGAGACTTGGCCTTTCGAAAGCCAAGCGGGCACTGCAGGAGATCTGGATGGCGGAGACCAAGAAGGATGCGCTCGTGGCGTTCGATGTCTTCGTCGAAACCTGGGGCGTCAAATACGACAAAGCAGTCGAGTGCCTGATCAAGGATCGCGCTGCG
>DASXGD010000403.1:0-3020 GCA_036489245.1 Occallatibacter sp.
ACCTTTCCCGTGTCCTGTGCCAGCAGTCCCAAAGCGTCCCCGGCGAGCATATTGAGCGCCGACGGCATCACCGCTCCCAATAGATTATTCACCGATTGATAGTCGCGATATTCAGGCCCGTCCTGCGCAGGCACCAGGTTCAGATCAGTGCCTGTTTTCAGAAGGGCCAGGGAAAGATCGTGGTTAATGTGGGCATTCATTCCGGCCAGGGCGAACTGAATCCGATCGATGTCCGGAGTGAAGCGTGCCTGAAACATCGCGGTCCAGGACGAGGGAGTTTTTTGTTCAGCGATCGAAGCACGCAGGGCGTCAAAATAAAGCCCTGCGAACACCACGTCGAGATGATCGAGCCACGCGGGGTTCTGCCACGCGCCTCCGGGCGGGGTCGAACGCACCTGGTCGGTGACCATCAGGTAGAGACGGTTAAACCATTTGAGACCGTCGGTCGCGGGCAGAAGCGCGTCGATGGACTTCATCTCTGCGATGACGTCGGCGACCGTGGCGGGGTTGCCAGCAGCGATGAGCCCATCGACGGACCGGCCGGCAGTGAATGACGACGGAGTGGAGATGGACTGCCTCCCATGAATCGCCAGAAGTATACCTGACGGTGTCGACCATCTCATTCATATATAGCGCGGAGTGGCCGCCGCATAGGCGGTGTATTGCTGCCCGTGGACTGCTTCGAGGAAGGCTTCCTCCCGCCTGATCTGGGCATGGAGGACGGCGGGGGTCAGCACCAGGTAGATCAAACCTGCCAGCGTGGGATTCAGCAGGAATGAGCCGGTGATGAAGACATCCGCGGCGAAGTAGATCGGATTCCGCGATCGGCGATACAAACCCGATGTGACCAGGGCGCCGGGGGCGCGCTCATCAATTCCGATGCGCCATGACGCACCCATCTCGAGATAGGAGGTGGCCACCCCAACGATGCATGCGGCCATCAATCCAGCTCCCAGCCAGCGCAGGTGGGCGTCTTCGAAGAGCCTGGTGCAGATCCACGGGAGCAGCCAGCGTTGCAGGTGAAGGGCGGCTTGCAGGCTCTGGAAGACGAAGATTGCGAGGCCAAGCGAAATCAGGACCGAGAAGCTGTCCTCACGATAGACGATGCCCACGCCACGAGAACGCCGGAACAACAAATTGCCTCCGATCAAGAGGACAAGGGCTGCCACCAATGCCAGCTGAACGTAATCTACCGCCGACCGGGGGCCGGCTTGGTGCAGTTTCATCCCGCTTTGATTGGCTCCGATGATCAACAGAGCACAAAGAGCGTTGAATATAACGGTTAATTCTGTCGAGATCACGACCGACGCGATGGTGGCACGCTGGCGAATCCACAGTAAGAGGAGATTGGCTGCAGGCGCGGCGATCATGGAAATGTTGAGCCAAGACGTCCATTGGAAGGCAACCGCGATCACCGTCATCAACGCCGCAGCCACGCACTGACCGGCCAGAAGCCGAACCCGGTTTGCGGGCTGGTGCGAAGGGTTTCGCCATAAATCGATCACCGGAAAAATGAGCAGAAGAAAGTAACCCAGGGACAACCAGGTCTGCAGATCGGGAACGACGCCGGCTGCCAGTTGAGGGGACAATACGCAGGCCAGGCTCCAGCCAATGGCCTGGGCCCAGTACGGAATCGGACCTTGCGCCGGCAAGCGACCGAAAGCGCGGCGGAGACAATAGCCGGTTGCGAGGAGTGCGAGGCCAGCGAGAAGCAAGACAAACTGTTTCGATTCTCCGACCAGAAGCCAAAGGAGGCACGCGGCGGCCGCGGCGAGTCCCGAGGCAAGGAATGCTTTGCGAAGGCGATGGAAGGCGCGCAGCGTCGGATTCCGGCTCTCGTCGCGAGCCAGATCGACAAGGTCGTCGAACCAGTATGCGGCCAGCGTGCAAAGCCCGATTGTGATCGCAGTTCGATAGCGGATCACGCCGAGGAAGCCAATGCTGCTGGCCGCGGTCATGGCGGCGGCGGCGAAACCAACCGAGAGCCGGCTGTAATGAATGACGCCAAGGACAACAGCAGCCGCCCGGTTCAGTTGATGGATGCGCCGCCGGTCAGTGGCTATGATTCTCGTGCTCCCTGGGAAGGTTCTTCTTGCCGAATACCTGATCCCGAATGCGGGTCAGCAGGTACTCAGTCTGCTTTCCGAAGTATCCAAGGATGAAAGCGATCCCGGCGGTAGCTTCAAAGCTGTCCAGTGAAATGCCGAAGATCTTGAATCCCGACAACTTCAGGACGATCATCAGGGCCGCGGCGATGCTGGTGTGGCAGCCGAGGATGCCGATGTACTCGGTGAGGTCAAATGGGGGGTTTGGAACCCGCTGCTGATAACGCACCGCCTCGCCTGAAATGCGCTGCGACCAGACCCCCAGCGAGGCCCACATCATGATTTCGGCGGTAAAGTCCATTGTGGAGGCGGGGCTTCCGCCGACAAAACCGATCCTCGACAACTTGGCAATATTGTCAGGCGAATAGAGATTAAGCGGGTTGGGCAGCAGGAACTGCGCGCCGTGCCAATGGCAGTAGCACTCGATGAACACCATCTCGGCAAACGTGATGGTCATGATGTAGAGCAGAGGCAGCCAGGTGACGAATTTCAGCAGGGGCTGAGGGACCGGCTCCTCCGTGGTCGAGTGGGCGGGTGACGCAAGTTCAAGATTCAATTGCGGGGCAGGACTCAGCGCTTCGGGGACCGCGTTCGCTTCGTCGGCCTTTGCATGCATGGGGATAGGCTTCACATGGCCCCCAGGGAATCAGGTGCTCGGATTATCGCTCAAAATAGATTCGAAAATGAAGGAGAAACTCCAAAGGGCTATGAATTGCCACCAAGCACTTGAGGTAATTATTAAATAAATTAACTTTTTATCTTGCAATTATTGAGAAAATCAATTAATGTACTGTTCATGATGACAGGGATGAACAGGAATCGCATATGAGCCCCGATCCAAAATCAGCATCCGACTGGCAGGATCTCCTGAAGATAGCGCAAGGGAGCCGCCTGGTGGTGGAACGGGTGCAGATT
>DASXGD010000415.1:0-29317 GCA_036489245.1 Occallatibacter sp.
GCGGCAAAGTCGAGGCCATCGCGAAGATTGTTGATCAGGGCCGACTTCGAGACCTCCAGCCCGATGCGGATCATCGCGTCCTTGAAGAGCAGACGGTCTTCGGCTTTCTTGATGGCTTCGAGCTTGGCGCCGATCAACTCCACGTTGTAGCGATCAAGAATGCCGGCGTCGGCGAGATCGACAGCGAGGTTGAGCGCGGTTTGTCCGCCCACGGTGGGCAGCAGCGCGAACTTGCCCGGGTTTCGCTGGGCGTTCAGCATCTCCGCCTCGGCGCGGATAATCTCTTCAACATAATCGCGCGTGAGCGGCTCGATGTAGGTGCGGTCGGCCAGTTCCGGGTCGGTCATAATGGTGGCCGGGTTCGAATTCACCAGCACCACCTCATAGCCTTCCTGCTTGAGAGCTTTGCAGGCCTGCGTTCCGGAGTAGTCAAACTCGGCCGACTGGCCGATCACAATCGGTCCGGAGCCGATCACCAGGATCTTTTGAATGTCATTTCTGCGTGGCATTGTTCTCGACGATTCCCTGTTCTAGTGTTTTTGCTTTTCACGAATATCGCGCTCGAATTCACGCTTGCTCGTGACCACCGCGGAGCACTCATCCATGCACGCGCCAGGACCTACTATTACGTACAGCTTCTTTCGTTCAACACGTGTCACAATCTCATCGGTAACCACGATTTCCCGTGCCGCTGGCGCATACTCCGAACGAGCGACTCGAAACGTGTACCGGCCCGAAACGTGCTCAAAGTTAAACTCCCCTGATTTGTTCGTCCTCGTCTGAAACGTAACCTTATCGTCTCTGACGAGCATGACCTCGACGTCCGCCACCGCATGTCCGGCTGTATTCACTACCAGTCCGTCGACATGAGTCAGGTGTTCAGGCCCGGGGATATCGATCGGTGAGCTAAAACCAACAGGAGAGGCCAGAATCAAAGCCGTCCCAATCACTCCGCCCAAAAAACAGCGGAGCCAAAAGCCCCGCTGCGGTTGACTGCCCTTAACTTTGTCCATCATGCGACTCATCCCTTCCACTCCTCCATCATCTGGCGGAAGTCGCGAAAAAGGTAATGCGAATCGTGGGGACCGGGGGCGGCTTCGGGATGGTATTGGACGCTGAACAGTGGAAGCGTCTTGTGGCGCAAGCCCTCGAGCGTCTGGTCGTTCAGGTCCACGTGGGTTAACTCCACTTCGTTGGCGTTGACGGAATCAGGATCGACGGCGAAGTTGTGATTGTGGGCAGTGATCTCGACCTTGCCGGTCGCGTTGTTCTTCACAGGATGATTGCCGCCGTGGTGGCCGAATTTGAGCTTGTAGGTACGGCCGCCTAGCGCCAGGCCGCAGAGTTGATGACCGAGGCAGATGCCGAACACAGGCACGCGGCCCATCATGCCGCGGATTGCACGCACTGCATAGTCGACCGGTTCCGGATCACCGGGACCGTTGGACAGGAACACGCCGTCGGGTTTGAGGCCGAGCACGTCGGCCGCTGTGGTTTCGGCCGGAACCACAGTAACGTTGCAGCCCTCCCGCGCGAGCATGCGCAGGATGTTCTGCTTGATACCGAAGTCATATGCCACTACATGGAGGCGCTCACGAGATTCGGCATTTTGGAAGAGAGTGTCGGGTGGTAGAAGGGGATCTCCCGGCTGATAACGCGGATCGGACTCGTCGAAGGTGTAGAACAGCTTGGTCGAAACCACTTTCGCCAGATCGGTGCCGTCCATCTTTCGAATGGCGCGCGCGCGTTGAACCAGAACTTCAGGATTCGACTCGGAAGTCGAAATCACGCCGCGCATTACGCCGTATGTACGCAGATGGCGCACCAATGCGCGCGTGTCGATCTCGGCCAGTACGGGAACGGCATACCGCTCCATGTACTCGTCTGTGACCTGCTCGGAGCGCCAGTTGGAACTGACCTGGGAGAACTCGCGGACGATCAGGCCCTCGATATAGGGCTTGGCCGCTTCGTTGTCCGCCTGGTTGGTGCCGTAGTTGCCGATTTGCGGATTGGTGAGAACGACAATTTGCCCGGCATAGGAAGGATCGGTGGCGATTTCCTGATAACCGGTAAGGGAAGTATTAAAAACGACCTCGCCCTGGCATTCGCCGGGATGCCCGTAACCGAGGCCCTTGAAGATGCGCCCGTCTTCGAGCGCAAGAATTGCCTGCATCGCCTCTCCGAGGAGTGGATTCAATAGATTTTAGCAGGAATCGGGCTTCTTCCAAAGCTCACTTTTCTCATTGGCCCCGCGCAGGCCTGAAATCTGCACAGATTCGGGTTCGCATCGCTCTATACTCTGCGCTATATGTTCAATGCACGCGGCTTGCACCGATTTCTGGCGGCACTCGTTTTTAGCACGCTGTTAACATTTCCGGCGGCTTCTCCCGCTCAGGAACCGACGTTCAAGAACGAGGTCCATCTCATTGACTTCACCTTCAGCGTGCGGCGGGCAAACGGAACGCTGGCCGGCGGACTGACCCAGGACGATTTCCAGATTACGGAAGATGGCGCGCCGCAGAAGATAGCGTTTTTTGGAAAGGAGGAGGACCTTCCTCTGTCCCTTGGCCTCATCGTGGATGTCAGCGACAGCCAGAGCAAATTCATCAAGCGGCACCGCAAGGATGTCGAGAAGTTCTTGAGGATGGTCCTCGGATCGCGCGATCAAGCCTTCACAATCTGCTTTGGCAATCATCTCCGGCTGACGAACGACGTGTCCGCGTCTATTCCGCAGATCATGGACGGCCTGGAGCGCTTCGACCACGGAGAACGGAAATTTCCAGAACTGGCTCCGGAAGACAAAAGGGATGAACAGTCCGGCGGTGGAACCGCGCTCTACGATGCGGTTTATTACAGCGTCCAGCAAAAGCTGGCTGGCGCCACGGGGCGCCGGCGTGCGCTCATTCTCTTCACCGACGGCGAGGAGAATGCAAGCGCCCACGACCTGCTCGACGCCATCGGCGCAGCGCAGGATGCGGATACCCTGATTTATGCCATCCGGTATACCGAGGGCAGCGAGAGAAAATTGACCGCCCACTCACGCCAGGGGATCGCCGCATTGCATCATCTGTCGGCTGAGACCGGGGGAACCGATTTCGATGCGCTGCATACGGATATGAGTGAGGCGTTTGAGCAGATCGGACAGGAGTTGCGCTCGCTCTATTCGGTGGCCTATCACTCGACGAACCGGGTACGCGACGGGGCTTTCCACAAAGTGGTCATCACGACGAAGGATCCGTCGCTGAAGGTTCGGGCAAGAACGGGGTACTACGCGCGATGAGGTGGCGTCTCCGGGTTGCTACTCTACAACCCCCGCGTCCCGGGTGGGCCAGTAGACAAAAACCGCTTTGCCGTAAATCAGATCGCGGTCGACGGGACCGAACTCGCGACTGTCGGAGGAGATCGATCGATGGTCGCCCATCATGAAGTAGCTTTCTTCCGGGACAACCATCTCCGCCATGGAACGCGCGTCGCGATATTGTTCCGGGACGTAATTTTCCCGGAGCGCCTTGCCATTCAGAAAGACGCGGCCGTGGTCAATCACAATGCGATCACCGGGCAGGGCGATCACCCGCTTGATATAGCTCTTCTCCGGGTCGCGCGGATAGTGGAACACCACCACGTCACCACGATGAATGGAGGAGATCCTGTAGACGAACTTGTTGATGAACAGGCGATCGTGGTCCTCCAGGCGGGGCAGCATACTGGTGCCTTCCACCCGCACTGGCTGATAGAGGAACGTGATAATGAGGACGGAAACCGCGGCGGAAATAACGATATCGCGGAGCCAGAGCCCAATCCCGTTTCCGCGGGAGACTTCGGAGGGCACGACGACCTGTGCGCCCGGGGGGGCGATCGGCGTCTCGGGGCCGGCTTCCACGGTTGTGGAGGGTTGCAGACTTGCGGGTTCCTGGGGCGACATTTCCATCTTTTTTTAATTTACTCGCAACCAAGCCCTCCCGGAGGGCACATTACGTGAGCGCGATTGGGTTTTTCAAGAGCTTTGGGCTGGTTGGCTGAAGGAACAAGCTCGACCGGGCCGGGAGAGCCGACCCCTGCCAGGTTCGCGTCTTCAAGGATGAGCGGCCGCTGCAGGATCATCTCGATCTGGGTCCCCGACTCAATGTTAACGTCGGCTCCCCGTGTAAACAGAGACACGATCCCGGCGGTGGCGAGTCCCGCCCCGATGCCATAGAGGCCTCCGGCAACCCCGTGGCCCGACTCCAGGCCTCCGATTGAGCCGACCGTTGCGCCGGTCGGAATCGCAACCGCTGCCACCTTCCCCATGTTGCGGGTCTTGTCACTGTCCTGCTCGATGGTTCCTTCGCCATCATCCTTCACGGTTTGTTTCTTGGCCCCGGGGACGCTCTCGACCAGGCCGGGGATCTCGACCACCGATCCATTGGGAAAAATGATGGAGGTAAAGTGCATGTCAAGCTGTGCCTTGCCCTTCACATGCCCGGCACGCTCCACCCGATCCACGACACCCTGCACGTAGACCCCGGAGGGAATCATCACCCGGTTGCCCACGACAACCGGGAACGACGATGCCAGATAAACGCCGTCCCCTGGCTTCGCGCTATGGGTGTTCACCGAGCTGCGCAGCTGGAGCAGCACTTTTGTGCCTGCCGGCACGGTGTAGGTCTTTCTGACTGGGGCAGCCGGCGACGAGCCTGAAGCACCGGGTACCGCGACGGGGGCAGCGGCGTCGGCGGGCGGCGTCATGGCCGCGGAATCAGCCGGTGCAGCAGCCGGAGCCGGGGTCTGGGCCGCCGCAGGCGGATTTGCAGGCGGGTCAGACGACTGTGCGGTGGCGATGCCCGAAACCGCCGCCATGAGCCCAACCATGGATACTGCCGCAAGCGCGCGCTGAGTCCACCGCATACTTCTTCCTCCCGGCCGTACTTATAGATAGACGAAAGGTACAAACGCAAGGATAGCCTCATTGAAGCAGGTTGGGACTTCAAAATATTTCTAATCACAAGCATTAGGGCCTGATTCGCGGTAGGATGCAACCAAAGCTATGGCTACCGACCCCGCCATGACCGTTGTTCGTCCGACCGATCCTCGCGATCGGTTCGCGGCTGCCTATCGCGTGCTTGAGACGGCCATTGGCGAGCGGGCATTCCCGGGCTGTGCCTTCGGCATTCTGGCCGGCGGACGGGTGCTCCTCGAGGACGGGCTGGGACTCTTCACCTATGACGAGCAGGCTCCGGAGGTGCAGGCGCAGACAAAGTACGATGTGGCCAGCCTGACCAAGGTGGTAGCCACTACGGCGGCGGCCATGCTGCTCAACCAGCGCGGACTGCTCGATCTGGAGATGCCGGTGGCGGAGTTGCTGCCCGGCTTCGTGATCGGGCGGCCGCCTGGCACCTGGGCGCGCCATGTGACTGTGCGCCATCTGCTGGCGCACAACTCGGGCCTGCCGGGGTATGTCGAGTTCTTTCGCAACGCGACTACGCCGGTAGAGCTGTTCCGCTCCTGCCTCGAGTTGTCCTTCGAAGCGCATCCGGGCGAGCGAGCCGAGTATTCCGACCCAGGTTTCATCCTGCTGGGCAAAGCGCTGGAAGTCGTCATGCGGGAGTCGCTGGACTCCTGGGTGCGGCGGGAGATTTTTCATTCCCTCGAGCTGTCCGCTACGGGATTCAATCCGGGACGGTACCTCTCTGCCGGCATCCCGCCAACCGAGGAGGATCTGACGTTCCGGCGGCGGGTAATCCAGGGTGAAGTTCAGGACGAGAACGCTTCAGTTCTGCATGGTGTGGCTGGTCATGCTGGGCTATTTTCCAATGTTCCAGACCTGCTGCGCTTCGCCAACGAGATTCTTGGCACTGTGCGGGCGCCTTCGGGCGACGAAGAACCTCGGCCGAGGCTGTTCACCGCTGCCGTCATCCAGCGTTTTTCCGAGCGGCAGGGCCCCGCCGGCAGTTCGCGCGCGCTGGGTTGGGATACGCCTTCAGAGAGCTCTTCATCCGGCCGTCATTTTTCCTCCCGGTCCATCGGCCATCTGGGCTACAGCGGCTGCTCATTGTGGATCGATCTGGAGGCCGATGTGGCGGTTGTTCTTCTCACCAATCGAACCTGGCCAGACCGGAAAAATCAGGCCATCCGGGAGATTCGCCCGGCATTTCACGATGCCATTCGCGAAGCTTTGAATGGCTCTTGAGATAGCACTTTCGGTACAACCTCGGTGTCATAAAATTTTCTTCATTGCCTGGTTCCCAGCTACAATGAGAATCTGGGGACAGGTGCGAATGTTAACCAGCATGACGACGCAAGAGACCGCCGCAAATCAGGGAAAAGAGGATTCAAAGAAAGATCAGGCATCCTTGCTGCAACAGCTGATGACGGAGAGCCAGAACGAGGCTTCTCAGGGATTTGATACCAAGTCCGCACTTGAAATCGCCCGCATCATCAACCATGAAGATGCCAAGATTGCCGGGGCCGTCAAGAAAGCCCTTCCCGAGATCGCGCAAGTAATCGACCAGGTGGCGCGATGCCTCCGCGACGGCGGCCGCCTCATTTATGTCGGCGCCGGATCGAGCGGCCGCATCGCCGCCCTCGACGCCTCCGAATGCCCCCCCACCTACTCCACAGCTCCCGGACAGGTGCAGTACATCATGGCCGGCGGACCCAAGGCGCTCGCCTCCGCGGTTGAGGTGAACGAGGACTCCGAAGAGCTTGGCCAGCGCGACATCGCCCGCCGGCGTCCCACGCGCAAGGACGTGGTCATTGGTGTCTCGGCGTCGGGCCGCACTCCGTATGTGGTGGCTGCCGTGGCCTACGCAAGGGCCCGCGGAGCCCATACCGCCGCTGTCACCTGCAATCATGGCACGCCGCTGGCTGAGGCAGCCGAGGTAGGCATTGTCGCGGAAGTCGGTCCCGAGGTGGTGTCGGGCTCGACGCGCATGAAGGCCGGCAGCGCCCAGAAAATGATCCTGAACATGATCACCACCGGCGCGATGACCCGCCTGGGTTATGTGTACGAGAACCTGATGGTCAACGTGCACATGCAGAATTCGAAGCTGGTGGAACGCGGAATCCGGATCCTGATGTGCGCCTGCAAGATTGACCGACCCACGGCAGTGGAGACGATCAAGAGCGCGGGCCGAAGCGTGCCCGTGGCGCTGGTCATGCTGAAGGCCAAGGTCGACAAGCCGGAAGCGGTGCGCCGCCTGGCAAAATCAGACGGCAATGTCCGGCTTGCCATCGAAGACAACGTCCTCGAACTCTAGATGATTGCTTTCTGAAGACCGCATCGCACCTGCGCGCCATCCCTGCACGCAGGTGCGATTCAGGTTAGAAGTACAGCTCCACCATGGCCCGATAACTCGGAACTACTGCGCCTGCGGCTGCGAGTTGTGATGAGCGCGCCGCTCTTGCAGCATCTGTTCGAACTGCTGCTTCTGGGTATCGTTCAACACCGCTTCGATCTTGTTCTTGCTGTCCTGCATGATCTCTTGCGCCTTGGTGCGCCGATCCTGCGGGGCCAGCGAAGTATCAGAGCGGAGGCCCTCCATCTGTTGTTGGCGCGCTTCGAGAATGGGCTTGATTTGCGCCACCTGGTCCCCGCTCAACCCCAGCTTTTTGCCGAGGTGGCTAGCCTGACGGTCAGGGTTGACTTCGTGATGGGGCCGTGCCTGCTGGTTTGCGGCAGCCTGGGGTGCGTTGGATTGCGGCGATTGATCCGGTGCCTGCGCCAGAACCACACCCGTGGTCAGCAGCGCGCCGAGAAACATAGATATTGTCTTTGTATGCATAAGCGTTTTTTCTCCGTCGGAGCCAGGTCCTTCCACCCTGCCCCGATGTTCTTTACAGACACGGCCTCGCCCATCTAGTTGCTCGCCGGCGAGATGGGAGCACAAGCTGGTTCGTATGAGGAAGTACGGCCTTTCCATAGCAATGGCGCGTCTCCGATTTAAACTCTGAGATCAGGAAGGTTGCGAAAGAGTGGACAAATTTCTCATCACCGGCGGATCTCCTCTCGAGGGAACCATCCGGGTTTCCGGCGCCAAAAATTCGGCATTGCCGTGCATGGCCGCGGCCATCCTCACCGACGAAGAAGTGGTCCTCGAAAATATCCCCCAGGTGCGGGATATCGAAACCGAACGCAAGCTGCTGGCGTCGATGGGGGCAGAGGTGGAATTGAGCAGCGAAGCAAGCTGCTGGTGCACCAGGATCCGCTGCGCCTCGCTTTCCGACCCGGTTGCGAAGTACGAAATCGTGAAAACCATGCGGGCCAGTTCCCTGGTGCTCGGCCCGCTGATCGCGCGCGCAGGAATGGCTCGCGTGGCGATGCCGGGCGGCTGCGCTATCGGTGGCCGGCCGATCGACCTGCACATCAAGGGACTGGAAAAGATGGGCGCCCAAATTATCCAGGAGCACGGTTACCTGGAGGCTCGTGCCGACCGTCTCTACGGCACCCACCTGGTGTTCGACAAGATTACGGTGACCGGCACCGAGGATCTGCTCATGGCCGCGGTCCTCGCCGAGGGAGAGACCTTGATGGAGAACTGCGCACGCGAGCCCGAAGTATCCGACCTGGCAGCGCTTCTGGGCGCGATGGGAGCCAGGATTGAAGGGGCAGGCACGGCCACCATCCGGGTGCAGGGTGTCAGCCGGCTGCACGGCGCGCGCTACGCCATCAATCCCGACCGTGTCGAAGCGGGCACGTTCCTGGTTGCAGGAGCGATCACCGGCGGGGACCTGACCGTCGCTGGCTGCAACCCGGCGCACCTTGGCGCGGTCATCGGGAAGCTCGCGGACGCGGGGGTCCGGGTCGAGTTCGTCGGTCCGGACGCGGTGCGCGTCCAAAGGAATGGGATCCTGCAAGCGGCCGACATCTCGACCGAGGAGTATCCCGGCTTCCCCACCGACATGCAGGCGCAGTACATGGCTCTTGCGACCCAGGCGGAAGGTGTCAGCGTCGTAGAGGAGAATATTTTTGAGAACCGGTTCATGCACGTTCAGGAACTGGTTCGGATGGGTGCGAACATCAAAGTCGAGGGCAGAACAGCCACAGTGCGCGGAGCCGCCCGGTTATCGGCGGCGGCGGTGATGTGTTCGGATCTGCGGGCTTCAGCGTCCCTGGTGCTGGCAGCCCTGGTCGCCGACGGCCAGTCGGTATTGGACCGCGTTTACCACATGGACCGAGGCTACGAGCGCATCGAAGAAAAGCTGCGCGGCGTGGGTGCGCGGATCGAGCGCGTGGGCAATGTGCAGGTGCCGGTCACCGAAGAGGCCATGGCAGGATGAGTTTCTGTGGGAATTTCCAGTCTGGCGTCAACGCCAGCTTACGGCGAGGTGCCAGCGCAATCCGTGCTGAGACGTCTTGCGCAAAACGCGGTCATATTCCCGCAGTTCTGACACGACGGCCGCCGTTTCAGAACCAAGCGCGGTGGGCGATGTTCGAAGAAAATCGAGTAGCGCGCTGATCGTGGCCAACCCGAGGTCTGCCGCGAACCATTGCGGCTGCGGGAGATGATTCGCCCATTCGGGATTGCCCGCGCCTTGCTCCAGCAACAGGGCCATCGAATTCTCATCGGCGGAAAAGAATTCGAGCAACGGGCTTACCTTCAGGCGCTGCGCAAGCCGATCGAGAGCGTCCTCGTTGCGGGCCACCGCGCGGCCGTTCACGAAGATATCGAATCCGGGGTCGTCCCCCTCCACAACGATATACAGGCTGGCAGCCATTGGAGCTAGTCTAGCCACGTTTCGGACGCGAATCCAACCGAAAAAGCACGGGGAAGACGCTTGATCGACAACCAATGCCTGAATCAGGACTGAATTACGCAAGTTTACTCCGACGTTCCAGCATCGAAATTAGAAGCGCCGTAAAATGGCATGCATACCGGCGGGCCAATTCAAACACCTGATTTTCGTGCAGAAGGGTGGCGATTTGTGCATCGTGCCAAAATGCTGAAGAGTATGAGCCCTCGGCGTAAATCACCACGCGGCCGTTCAGCAACAGGGTCGAGGCGGTTCGGGTCCCAGACTGGCGAAAATGTTGAAGCCGGTGGAATTTGAGTGGGGCAACTTCTTCCAGGAACCCAAAGGGGTCGGTAAGTGAATTGGAGTAAACTCCCGGACATCGTTGCAGTCGGCTTGCTCGCGTCGGCGTTTGCTTCTGTGGCGCGTCGCAACTACACCCGCGTCTCAGGCATCTGGCTGACTGGATGGCTTCTGATCGTCGCTCATTTCACAGCGCTCACGTTCGTTCCCGCACCCGGATTTTTCGGGACCCTCGCGGGGTTAATCGCTATTGCTTCCCTCACCTGGGCAGGGGTGCTCTTCATGTGGGCAGCAGTCCCCTACCGCGAGGAAACCTCAAGCCGTGTGATGTTTTGGCTCCTGATCGCATTGAATACACTCTACATCTGTATTCTTGACAACGAGGCGCCTCCGTGGCTGTTGAACTGCGCCGCCATTCTGCTGGGAACGGGACCCCTGATTCTCGCGCTGTTAGCGCTTCGCTGGTTCAATCATCGGCTTCGATGGCTGACCGTCACGCTCTACTTTGTGCTGGGGATCTTCCTTCTCACCGTGCAGACACGCCCCGGGAATGGACCCGACTTGGCATTGAATGGCGTGCTTTTCACCGTCTACCTTGCTTGTTGTCTTCACTTCTGGTACAAGTACCGGCGCGCAACCACCGGCGCGTTTATCACCATCTACGGATTCTTCGCGTGGGCCTGCGTGTTCCTCGTTTCGCCCTTGAAGGATGCATATTTTCCCAGCATCCAGGTCGAGAGCGAGGTGTGGAACCTCCCCAAATATGTCGTCGCTCTGGGGATGATTCTTTTGCTGCTCGAAGAGCAGATCGAACATAACAAGCACCTGGCGCTGCACGACGTTTTGACCGGATTGCCAAACCGCCGGCTCTTCCAGGATCGGTTGGCGATCGCCCTGGAACGGGCCCGCCGCACCCAAACCAAGGCTGCCCTGCTGGTGATGGACCTCGACCGGTTCAAGCAGGTGAACGACACGCTCGGCCACCACGTGGGCGATTTGCTCCTCCAGAACGTGGCCAGGGTTCTCAGCGGGCGCATCCGGCGCTCCGACACGGTGGCGCGCACGGGGGGCGACGAATTCTCGGTTATTCTCGAGTGCCCGACGACTGCCGTCGAGGCGCTACACGTGGGCCGATCGCTGCAGGAACTGCTGAAGGAGCCGATGGACCTCGAGAATCGGATGGTAAAGACCGGGGCCAGCTTTGGAGCTGCTCTATTTCCCGATGACGCGGCCGATCTCGAGTCTTTGTGTATCGCGGCCGATCAGCGCATGTACGAGAACAAGCGCGCCAATTCGGTTTCTGAAGAGCACCATTCCAAAGGAAAACTGCCCCCTGCAGTGGGCCCGAAACCGAAAGGCGAAATCCGTATCAAGCTCCATCTCTGAGCGGGTTTTCTTGCCGCGGCCGATCCCTTGGGACGGTACCGGCGCTTTAAGAGACGCAGGCGAACAGAAAGAGAATCGACCCCTCCCGGAGCGCGCACCCGGCACCCTCCAAAATTGAACCCTGACGCCGCCCAGGCAGCCTGCTTCCAAACGACGCACGATCACGGCCACCAGCCGTCCTACACCCTCACTTTTGCCACGCCACATTCACTGAGCCGGTGCCCGCGGCAGGAACGGTGAAGGTGTGGTTGGCGCCGTTCTCCCACACAACGCTCCCATCCCCACGAATGGCGATGAATTTGAATTCAACCGCCTGGCCGGCCGGCAGGGACACATTCAGAAACCAGTCGGGATAATTGGGATCAAGCATCGGGCCGACGGCAGTCTGAAAGGTTGTGCCCCAGTTACCGAGTTCCACTGTGTTGCCAGTGACAAAGATAAAATCGCCGGGGTTGGTGGCAACGGCGTTGTGGACGGTGAAGGTCACCGGAATGAGTTTGGCCGCGAGAACAGTAAAGGCGATGGTGTTTCCTACGACACCGGCGCCGGACTTCGATTGGACCTGATAGCTTCCATTCTTCACGGCAGGAACGGTGAACGTCACCGAGTCGTTTGACCAGGACTGAATCGCCGCCGGAGTTCCGTCGAAGAGGATCGAACCGGCAGCGGTTCCAAATCCATCACCAGCGATAGTTACCGTCATTCCAGGCTGGCCGACGTGGGGACCGATCGAGCCCACCTCGGGCGCGCCGGCACTCACCTGGAACTGCCACACCGCGACACTATGCGGACTGATGGTGAAATTGGCGGCAGGATTGTTCCCCCCACTGCCGCTGGCCACAGTAAGAGCATTTCCGCCCTGCAGGCCGCCGAGATAGTCCGAGTAAGTTCCCGGCGGAAGCGCCGTCAACAGGCCGGAAACCGGATAACTGGCGCTGTCGTTCTTGTTCATCGCCACTAATACAACGTCGTTGAAGAACTGCCGTTCGTATATATAAACATCATTGTTCAGCCAGCGCTGCTTCCACGTTCCGTACGCCACGGCGTCGTTCGACTGGCGCAGCCCGGCCAGCTTCTTGATCAGCTTGTAAGCATTTGTGGTGGTATTGAACGAGGACATCCAAACGCGATCATACGGATCGTTGCCGTTGTTCGTGTTGTTGAAGAGATACTGCTCGTCTCCATAGAGAATGATCGGAATCCCGCGGCCGGTCAGGATGAACGCCATCGCCTCATGGAGCCGGTTCTGATTGTTATTCAATGTAAGCAGGCGCGATTCATCATGGCTGTCGAAGAAAGTAACAAGATCGTTGGGGTAAGTGAAATTGCTGCTCTCGGCATTGATAGTCGAGTCTATCTCTGAAAAAGGGTTATCGCTCGCAAAGACATCACGCAGCGCGTTATTGAGCGGAAAGTCGAGCAGAGAAATACCGCTGTTGTTTGCGAACTTATAGGAGTCCGGATAGAGAGCATCGCTGGTGCTGCTCTGCATCCATTCGCCAAAAAGAAAACTGGGGGCATTCGTGTAGACCGAGTTTGCAAACGAATACTCCCATCCCCAGGTCACGTGCTTCAAGGCATCCAGCCGGAATGCGTCGACGTGATGACTCTGCAAATTTATGGCCGCCGCTTTGAGATAGGCGTCGATGTCGGAGTTTTCCTGGTTCAGGTCGGCGAGGTCAGACAAGGTGTAGTACTGGACCTGGTAGCGGTCGTTGTAATCGGCAATATCCGGGTTGTGGTGGAAGTATCCCTTGGGATCATTATTGGCGGCGGCCATGAAGGTGCCGTTGTTATACAGCGAACCGTTTTCACCGCAATTGTCGGGGTTGGAGTGGTTGTTGGCTTCGTCCACAATGATCTTCATGCCGTTGGAGTGCAGCGCCGCGACAAGCTTGTCGAATGCGGCAAAAGAATTCGTGTTATCGCCGAAGTGCTCCTCGACATTCATGAAATCGCGATTCCAGTAGCTGTGGTACGGAGCCGAGAAGCCGGATGATGCGCAGTTGAGATTCTCGTTGTTAACCACGGGAGAAACCCAGATCGCGGTCGCGCCCATGCCTTTGATGTAGGCGAGCTGATGTTGAATGCCGGCCAGGTCGCCTCCCCAGTAGGCTTGCCAGTTGGCATGCTTGGGGTCGAAGAGCCCGGGGCTCTGGGAAGGATTGTCGTTCTTCGTGTCTCCGTCGTAGAAACGGTCGGTGACAATCTGGTAAATGACCTGCTTTTTAAAATCTTGGGCGTGGAGGGTTGAAACCGCAGAAGCGCAGACGATTAGAAGGGCGCGAGCGAAGTTTCGCATGGAACCTCTCTCCATCGATTCATGGCCTGAATTTTTATTTTGATCCCAGGTAAATGCAAATCTGGATGAGAAGTTAAAACCGGCTTGGAAAATCAACAGTATCGAATGTTTGCTCACGACGGCCGTGCCGTCAAGCCTGATTGGTTGGTTCCAAGCCGGTCTTCGATGATTAGTGGGCCGACGGTACAGATCGTTTCACCTATCCGGGATGGCAACTTACTTTCTTCCCGAACTCCATCCTGCTTACTAGGTTTCACCAAGAAATTCCTGGTCGAGGCGTGCATGCAGTCGTTCGCTGAAGCCGGCGGGCAATTCGTATACGCGCTCGTCGGCTACGAGAACGATAACGTTGCGCGTGGAGTCGAGCACCGCAGAACATATCTCGCACGTCTCCAGATGCTGCTCGATGCGAGCGCGCAACTCGGCATCGATCTCGCCGTCGATGTAGGGAGAGATGTACTGCCAGACGTGTTTGCAATCGATTCTCATGCGCCCCACCCAAACAGGCCTTTGCGTTTGGGCGCAAATCCTTTCAATTTTGGAGCCAGGTTCTTCTGCAACAGGGCCCGGGCCCGGTGAAGTCGAACTTTGACTGCTCCTTCGGTTATCCCCAGCACCCCGCTGGTCTCGCGAACATCCATTTCTTCGATGTCTCTGAGCAGTATAACGTTACGGTAAATCTCGGGAAGAGAAGCGATGGCCGTACGAAGTAGTTCTCCGAGTTCTTTGCGTTCCAGGGCCTCCGCAGGTATTTCACGCCAACTGGTAAGAATGGCCGGGGTATAATCGCCGGTCTGGTCATCGGTTCCGGCGTCTAGCGAGTCCTCGCGGCGATTGCGCAGCTTGCGCAGGCGACCGAGACCCTCGTTGCGGGCAATGGAAAGAACCCAGGTGCGAAACTGCGATTCGCCGCGGAATAAGTGAAGATTGCGATAAACCTTGATGACGGTTTCCTGAGCCGCGTCTTCAGCTTCCGCTTCATTGCCGAGCAGGGACAGGAGCAGAAAGTAAATTGCACGCTCGCAAGGACGGATCAAATCATGGAAGACCTGTTTCTCTCCAGCCTGAATCCTCCGAATGCATTCGGCGTCGAATTCCGGGTTGGAAGCAATGGTCACAATCCGATAGATGAGCAAGAAAGCATGTCTATTATGTCGATTTGCCCTGGGAACGACATTAGTGGGAATACCGGGCGGGACGCAAACGTTCGCAGCGGTCACGGATCCGCCGTGGTTTGCTAGGATTCACGATCGAACTAAATGCGCAAAATAAAACCAGGAAAATCCTTATGCAAAAAATGGTACAGTGGGCTGTACAATCTGCACGAGGAGACCCATGGCCGGAGATATTCAATTAACTTGCAGCGATTGTGGGCAGGACTTTACCTTCACCGCTGCTGATCAGGCGTTCTTCCAGGAACGCGGTTACTCTACGCCTAAGCGTTGCAAGCCTTGCCGAGTGGCAAAGAAAAACGACCAAGGCGGTGGAGGTTCCGGCTACCGTTCGGCTCCGGCACAGGGAACACCCGTGATCTGTTCCGGCTGCGGTCAGCCAACCACAGTACCTTTCGAACCACGCGGCGACCGTCCGGTGTTTTGCCGGGATTGCTACCAGGCACGTAAAGGGAGCAGCCCCGCCGGCGCAGGCGCGCGCGGCGGACGCGGTCGTTATTAAACCCCTCTCCCAGGTCCTGTGAGCCTCCCCGGGCATCGGACCTGAGCTCTTCCCCTTCAAGGCTCAAGCTCGAATCCAGAAAGCTGTTTTGGCGCAATTGCCACTGGTGAATCTTGGGGAGATATTTTTGTGCGTCCATTTGCGCTGCGCTTTCCTAGATGAGATTGCAGAAGAAAACAGCTGCGGTCCGAGGCGCTGAATCCTCCGTTAGCATGGTGCGTTTCGCGGGTTCTTGCGATATGCGCCATGCGGCGCTGGTGTGTGTCCGGGCTAACCGCGGGCGAATTGATCGCGTCCTACTGCTGTGTCGATTCGCAGAGCACTGGTTCAAACTTCCGCTTCTCTTTTCACACTTGCGTGCGTAAGTATCCCTGCTGTTGGTGCGGCCCAGGACGGCACGCCGAATGTCGGGAGCGGCTGCACCCTGCGGATTCACGTGGACGGGCTTCGCAATTCAACCGGTGTGGTTGGCTCCGTGGTGTTCAAATCCGCGGACGGGTGGCCAGAGGACCCGAAGAAGGCGTTTCGCCGCGGTCCCACTCCCCTTGCGCCGGGAGATCGCCAAGCCACTGTGGTGTGGGAACATCTTCCGCCCGGAGACTATGGAGTGGCTGCGATTCATGATGAGAATCGCAATGCGAAACTCGATCGCAATCTGATCGGCATCCCTAAGGAAGGCTTCGGATTTGCGAACAATCCGCACGTCGGGTTGTCCGCTCCGGCGTTCCAGTCAGCGGTCGTGCACGTCGGCTGTCCCGTGACCGAAACGACGATTCATCTTCAATACCGATAATAAAGGCGGCGTCAATTCTTCTGCCCGGCGATGAACTTTGTCCACGGACCGGAGGGCATGTCCTTGAGGACAGGCTTGAGATAGCCGTATTCGGGGTGTGCAGCCAGGAAGGGAGCGGCTAGAAAGTCTTCGCCGCAGGGATGACCGGCGTGGGCAATCAACGAGAGAGAGCCGGCCAGGTCGGAGTCGCTGACTTTTCCGGTCACCGCGCCGCCCGGATAGTACGGTCCCCAGTCCCACTCCGGCGTGCCCTCGCTCGCGGAGTCGACATGCCCGCAGAGTGAGCGCTGGTTGGCATTCACCTTTCCGGTGTAACTGTCGTCATGGTCGCCCAGGAACTGCTCGGCCATCGTGACGTCAATCTGCCCCTTGGCATCAGCCATCTTCTTTTCCCAGGTCACGCGGCGCGCGTTCTCCGATGCGGAAAGATTGGCGGGATCGAATTCCGGAGTCTCGGTCTTGATGAGTTCCGGGTCGCGGGCAAAGTTCGAACTGACGAAGTATCCATCCTTGGATCGCCACAGAGGCGTGTTCTTGAGGCCCAGTTCGAGATAGGCAATTTCGCCGGTCTTGCGATCGCCGATCAGCCAGTCGTTGGCGTAGCCGCCGTTGTTGCCGTCCTTGATGATGGCGACATACTCATCGATCGAACCGCCGTATTGCAGAGCCTTGCGGGAGCGAACGAACTCCGGTTTGCCCTGGGGATCCCAGCCTTCGAATTGGGTAATCGTCGTTTCCGTGATCAGTAGTCCGGCATCATTCACGCCGAAGTCGTCCTGGCTGGTGATGACGCCCGGGAGGCCGTCCATCAGGATGCGATGACCGTGAGCGGGCTGAATGTCGAACATCACGGTCCAGCGCGCGCCTTCGGCGTAGCTCGACCAGTTATTGTGGGCGATCACGATCTTGCCGCCCCTGGTGTAGCTTCCCGTAGCAATGAACGCGGAGCAGCGGCCTTGAGGCCGGATCGAGGGCGCGTTGAGCGCATGCTCTTTCTTGTTCAGCCACGGTACGTAATACTGGGGCAATTCGATTCCGCCGTTGAGGGCCACGATATCCCACACATCGAGCTTGACTCCAGCGGACTGCACACCTTTGGCGATCCCCTGCAACTCCTGCTGATACTCGATGTCAATATGCGGCCAGAGTTGCTCGCGGCTGACATCGCGGTAGAAGTTCCAGTCGCGCCGGGTGCCGTGTTCGCTTTCGATTTTGAGGACCTGGACGATGTCCCCGATTTCCGCGCCCAGCAGCCGGCCGTGCTGGTATCCGATCTGCGACGGACTGCCCTCCAGATGAACATAGGTCCAGCCGCCGCTCTGGAAGCGATAGCCGGGAGAGGCCTTCGCATCCTGACCGGCGGGGCGGCCACCGGCCTCAACGAGAAGAGTTGTGGTTGAAAACAGCAAGGCCAGAACTCCAAGGCGGGGAACACGCGTCAAGTGTCGCACCGGCGGGAAGACCTCCAGGTTTTCTCGAAGATATCACGGACGAAAGCGGACGGATGAAGTCTGAGACAACGCCCCGGTCCGAGATCGGCGCCGTTAGTGCTTCTTGGCGGATGATTTTCCAGGAGCCGGCTTTGAGGGCTTGTGGGGCTTGGAAGCGCCTGGGTGCCTCGTGGGAGCGTGGTGGGATGCATGCGACTTGGCCGGCGCATGCTTCGGCGCGGGTTTCGAGTGTTTCGCGGGCGATTTCTTTGGCTCCGGCTTCGCAGCCGGCTTGCCTTTGTGCGCATCCTTTGCGGGCGCAGGCTTGGCCTTGGAAGGCGCAGGCGACTTTCCATGGGCGTGATTTGCGGGTGTCTTCGCTGCCGGTTTGGTGGCGGCTGCCGGGGTTTTCGCGGCGGCACCCTTAGCCGCGCCGTGGGGTTCAGCCGGATGCCCGGGCGCCGCGTGCGGTTTTCCGGATTTGCCGCCCGCGATGGGCGCGGATGCCGTTTTCTTCGCCGAAGCGGGAGCCTTCTCGCCCTTGGCGACCGAAGCGGGAGCCTCCGATCGAGCAGCCTTCGCACCTTTCGAAGCGCGCTTCGAGGGCGCCGGCTCCCCCTCTTCCTCTTCTACTTCGGCTTCTTCGTCTGCCTCGTCGGGTTCGCCCTCATCGGCCGAATCGGGTTCCAGGTCAACCTTTGGGATGCCCATGCCGAGGCCGATCTCATCATCCTCGCCGCCCATGTCGTCGAGGTCTTCTTCTGCCTCCAGCCCGTCTTCGGATTCCTCTTCGTCCTCGTAGTCCTTGACCTTGGCTTCGCCACGCTTGCCGCGCGTTCTCTTGATGGCCACCTGAGGGGGCGGGGCGGGTGGCGAAAATGGCTCGAGAAACGCACGCATCTCCTCGGGCGTGGCTAGTTTGCCATCAATCAATTCGAGAAAGACGGACTGCACGATCTCGTTGTAGTTCGGCAACTCCGGCTTGATGCGCATCTCCTGCATCAGGGCGTAGGGAATACGCTGGCGGGTTTCCGGCCAAACCTTGAGGAACTGTTGAAAGCGATCCTTGACGGCTGCATCTTTGCTCGTAAATCCGAGCCAAAGAACCGCTTCGGGATCATAGCTCGTGAAAAGCCTGAAGCTTGCCGAAGGCGTCTGATTGTCCTTGGCCAGCAGCACCTTTGCGAACCCCGAAGCCAGGTTGTCCAGGCTGTTCCATTCCTCAACAAATCCCGGGCGGAGCAACTGCTTTTTGAGAGCCGCCAGTTCCTTGGGAGGCATTTTGGCCGTGAGTAACTGCATCTGCGCCGCCGACACGTCGGCGTGAACCCCTTGCACCAGAAGATCGACGGCCAGAGCGTGCAGAGCCGCCAACTTTTCTTCGTCGGCTTTGGCGGGTGTCCACGGGGCGAAGAGAACCTTCATCCAGCCTTCGTGTTCAAGCGCGGTCAGAACCTTCAGCCCATCGTCCTCATGGGCGATCTGTTCCAATTCCCGGCTGCGCTCATGGGCGGAAAGGGATTCGATGACTCCCTCCGCCTTGGCGTTTTCATAGCGCACGTGGGTTTTGGGATCGAGTTCCCATCCGAGGCGCGCCTGGTAGCGGGTGGCGCGGATCATCAAGGCGGGTTCTTCGAGAAAGCCGTAATTTGAAACCAGGCGCAGGGTACGGGTTTCGATATCGGCGGCCCCATTGAGCGGATCCATCAGGAGACCAAAGGACCCTTCGTTGAGTGAAATGGCCATGGCGTTGGCGGTGAAGTCACGCCGGCGGAGATCTTCCTGGATGGAGGCGAGGTGGAATACTGGCTGGCCGGGCTTGGGATATTCGGTCCGGTGGGAGCTGACCACATCCACCCGAACCGTGCCCGGAAAGCAGAGATAGAGAGACCGCGAGGCCTCGTCCTCGCCCCAGATCTGAACCGGAGTCTGGGCGAGAATTGCTTTCAGATCGAGCGCATTTCCATGAACGGCAACTTCGATGTCGCGCACGGCGTGACCGCTGGTCAGGTCGCGGACTGCGTCCCCGGTCAGGAACAGGATCATTTCGGCCTGGCGAGCGGCGTCGCGGAGGTGGCGCAGCGCGCTTCGCTGGTCGGCCGAAAGCCGGTTTTCCAGAAGGTAGATGTAGTCAGGCATTCCGTTCCCGTTTGACCCCGACGCTGGCTCTTCCAAGTGTCTGATGCCGTTGCGCTTAGCCGCAACCGTCAGAAGTTTGCAAAGCTGTACCTTATCACAACTCGTTCCGGTTGGCTAGAGTCGCTTCAGACTTGATCGCGGTCGCGGGGTGTCGAACTTGAGTCGACTTTTCAGCGTTGGGAATTCCGCCCCGTTCCAGTGCAGGTCTTTTTCGGGGAGTTTGTTTTTGCGAATCGTCCAGCTCTGGTTTCGGAATGTGATTTGCCATTCGCGCTGAGCTTTTGCCAGTTCAGGATTCGGCGCTGTCCATGCGACAATCCAGAACGATGGCATCGGCTCGCAAGCCCGTGATAGTGCGCAAGTTTTCCCGCGACTGGCTGGCAGGTTATACCCGGTCGACCTTCGGACAGGATGCGGCCGAACTGGAGATTCTGGACTTGGCCGGCAAGGTTCTCCAGATTCCCTGGGAGGCGGTGAAGTGGGTTTGTTATGTCCGGGATCTGCCCGTTTCTTCCATCGACCAGACAAATCCCGAACGGCTGCTGCACAAGCGCTTTGCCGTCCGGCCGAGGGCGACGGGCCTTTGGCTGCGCATGACCCTCGCCGACGGGGATGAACTCGAGGGGTTGGCTGCGAACGATCGCTCGCTGGTGGACGGCGCCGGGCTGCTGCTGACCCCGCCCGACATGCGGTCGAACACGCAAAGGATCTACGTGCCACGGTTGGCCATCCAGACGCTGGAAGTGCTCAGCCTGATCGGAACCCCCACACGCAAGCGTGGAGCCGGTGCGGCCAGGGCCGAGGATCAGCCCGAGTTGTTCCCCGGGGAGCCTACTTAGCCCGCCCCCAACCCTGCTTTCGTTATTGCGCAAAAAGGCGCGCGCGCTTTTGCATCTTCTTTCCAACAGTTTTGCCACAATAGAGGTGGAAGAGAGGATCGAAGTGCAGACTCAGGCAGAACTCGGGGCACCGAACGCAATTCGGTTTCATTATGAGCCGTTTAGAAGCCCTAAAACGGCCCTTTTGGGCCCTTTTTATTTGCGGGATGACGCCCATATCCGTATTATATTCAGTAACTTCCAGGGGAGAATCGAATCAAAATGGAGTATCCTCCCCCCTTTTGCCACTGTGAAACTGTGAAACTGTGAGTCGATCGTTCGGATCGAGCGCGACGCAAGCCTTAAACGCTGGTGAGAAATCAGGTGAGCCGCCGGCCGTCGAAAGCAGGGCTTCCATTACAATCTCATCGATGAAGCTAGGCGAATTGGCGACACGGCTGGGGGCTGAACTTTCGGGCGACCCTGAACTGGAAGTGACGGGTGTGAAAGGGATTGAGGAGGCAGGGCCTTCCGAGATCACGTTCGTGGCCAACCCTCGCTATGCGGGTCTGGCGCGTAAGACGCAAGCCGCCGCAGTGCTGGTCGAGCCAGGATTTGCCGAGATTTCGACTGCAACACTGCGAGTGAAAAACCCCTATCTGGCCTTTTCGAGAGCGCTGGGGCTTTTTTACCAGCCGCCGCTGTATCCACCGGGAATCCATCCCACCGCGGTGGTCGACCCAACCGCCGAGATCGGAGAAGGAGCCCATATCGGCGCCTACGTAGTCGTGGATCGGGACGTACGAGTGGGACCCCACGCCACGCTTCTTCCCCACGTCGTGCTCTATCCGGGAGTGCGGGCGGGGAGCCACCTTTTTGCCCATGCCCACGCGGTGGTGCGGGAGGGCTGTTCGCTCGGCGACCACGTCACGCTCGAAAACGGTGCCGTGATCGGCGGGGACGGCTTTGGGTTCGCAAAAAACGAGGTGGGCCAGTGGGAGAAGATCCCCCAGTCGGGTCCAGTCCGGCTGGGCAACCGGGTAGACGTGCAGGCCAACGCATGCATCGACCGCGCAACGGTAGGGGCGACTGAGATAGGCGACGGCAGCAAGGTGGACAACCTGGTGCAGGTCGGGCACGGGTCGCGCGTAGGGGAAAACACGCTGCTCTGCGCCCAGGTCGGCCTGGCGGGTTCCTCGGTGATCGGGAATAACGCCATCCTGGCTGGGCAGGCGGGCGTGGCCGGCCACTGCAGCCTCGGGGACGGAGTGATTTTGACTGCCCAGTCGGCAGTCTCGCACGACGTGCCGGCGGGGAAGATGATCTCCGGATCGCCGGGATTCGACAACCGGGTGTGGCTGCGGGCGGTAAGCATCTTTCAACGCCTGCCAGAACTGCTGAAACGGCTTGATCGCCTGGAAAAGCAGCTTGCGGCGGCTCCGGACGCAGCCGAGAAGGCGACCAAACCATGAGACCGTTCCCCCAGCTGCTTCTCGTGCCTGCAATCTCATGCGTGGCGGTGCTTCTCGCGGCGTGCCACTCGGCGCATGTCGAGGTGGCCGTTGAGAACCGGACAGGCGCGCCGGTCCGCCTGCTCGAAGTGGATTACCCCAGCGCGAGCTTTGGATCGGACCAGTTGCCGGCCGGGGCGACCATGCACTACCGGATCCAGGTTCAGGGCCGCGGGCCGGTCAAGGTCCAGTACTCGGCGGTCGATGGGCACCAGTCACAAGTGGAGGGCCCCGCACTCGCGGAACGGCAGCAGGGCTCGCTCAAGATCGTGCTGCTGCCCGCCGGGAAGGCGGAGTTCTACCCCCAGGTCGCCGATGCCCGCTGATCCCTTTGGTGCACTCGCGCTACAACCAAAGTAAACCTCGTTTAATCCGCAGCCCTGAATTCATTCCCAATCCTTCCGATAATGGAAAGAGGGGAAGATGTGTGCAAGTCCGTATGCGCAGAGTCGGGGGATTGAGCAAACTCTCGTGGCGATCTCGATTTGCACCCCGGGTGCGAGTGGCCGGTTGCTTTCTCTCGGTTCTGACCGCGACTTTCCTGGTGAGTCTTCGGACGCAGAGCAATCTGGTCTGGGTCGCCAATGGATTGCTCTTGGCGTACCTTCTGTTGGCGCCTCGCTGGCGGTGGCCGCTCTATTTTGCGGCAGGTTTCGCGGCCCAATTTGCAGGCGCAGTGCTCGCCGGGGTGCAGACCCTGCCCATCAATCTGGCCATGACGGCGCTGAACCTCGCCGAGGTCGCCATCGCGGCATTTTGCCTGCGCAAGAGGTCGGCACGGCTTCCGCGCTTCACCAACCGCTCCTACCTGTTGCGATTCCTGGCATACGCCGTCGTGTCCGCCCCGGCCGTTGTCGGCGTGGTGTTTGCAGTGATCGCGCATGTTTGGGTTGGTCTTGGCGTCTGGCTCGAGTTTCGCGACTGGTTCACCACCGACGCGCTGGGTATGGCGGTGGCGACGCCGGCGTTCGTGGCCATCTTCAGAACCCGATTCAAAGGGACCATCGGGGGATGGACGAATCTCGCATACCCGACTCTCCTGATCATCCTCGTTCCGCTTCTGTTTCAGCAGACACGGGTTCCGGCCATGGCCGTTATCTTTCCACTCCTCGTTCTTATCCAGTTGCGCCTGGGGCTGGGATGGGCTTCGCTCGCGACTCTCTTTGTGGCGGGAGCCGGCAGTTATATCGCGAGCAGGTCGGGAGGAACCATCCAGGTCAACACCCCGATCGGCGTTGAGACTTCCGATTTGCGCTTGCAGATCTTTGTAGCTGCCGCCATGTTCACGCTTTACTCGATTTCGGTGATGGTTGAGAATCTGCTTTCTACGGAACGGAAGCTGCGGGAGATTGTCTACTTGCACGAACTGGTCACTGAGAACTCGCGCGATGTCATCATTCTGGCCGACCTGGATGGGAATCGAAGCTACGTCTCGACTGCGGCGAAGATGATTGGCGGGTGGGAGCCGGAGGACCTGCGCAAAAGCGGCAGCTTCGCCTTTGTCCACCCCGACGATATGGCCAGGGCGCAGGAGGCCGTTCGCAAGCTGAGAGAGGGTGCGGATCACTGCACGATCGAATGTCGCGCCCAGAAAAGGAGTGGGGAATACGCCTGGTTCGAGGCTAGCCTCAGGATGGTGCGCGACCCGAGAACCGGAGCACCTAAAGGAATCCTGAATATCCTCAGGGAGATCACAGAGCGCAGGCGCGCCGAGGAATCGCGCGAATTTCAGCAATCGCTCCTCCGTGCTATTCACGAGGTTTCGCTCGACGGGATCCTGGTGGTAAACGAGGAAGGCGACGCCGTTTCGTATAACAGGCGGTTCTCCGAAGTGTGGAGACTGTCGGTGCCCGGCGTGCCCGACAGCTTGCTCAAGGCCAGGGTCGGGGTTTTAGACGAACAGCTGCTATCCCACTGCGTCAACACGACCAAGGACCCAGATGCCTTTATCGAGCGGGTCCTCGAACTCTATGCCGATCGGGAGGCGGCCGATCAATGTCAATTTGAATTGAAGGATGGGCGAACGCTCGAACGTTATACGACGGCTCTCCGAACCGAAGGTGGAACGTATCTGGGGCGCGTCTGGTTTTTCCGCGATATTACCGAGCGCAAGCACGCTGAACAGAAGCTGGAAGCGGCCTACCAGGCGGTCGAAAGGCTGGCCACCGTGGATCCGTTAACCGGGCTCGCCAATCGCCGCCGCTTCGACGAGTGCCTCGCAACCGAATGGAGGCGGGGGACGCGGGAACGGCGGCCGGTCTCGATCGTGTTGATCGACGTCGATCTTTTCAAACCTTATAACGACACCTACGGCCACCTCCGCGGCGATACCTGCCTCAAGCAAATCGCAGAATCGACAATGGACGTGGTCACACGGCCGGCAGACCTGGTGGCCCGGTTCGGGGGTGAGGAATTCGCGATCATCCTGCCTGGCACTGACCAGGCGGGCGCAGTGCTGGTCGCGAATCACGTTTGCGCAGCTTTGCACCGGCGGAATTTGAGCCATCAGGCCAGCCCGTATGGCCTGGTCACCATTTCGGCGGGATGCGCCACATTGGTTCCGCAGCCTGGAACGCTTGCCACCGACCTGATCGAACACGCGGACAGCGCCATGTACGAGGCCAAGCGCGCCGGTCGTAACCGGGTGTGTACCTATAAGGAACAGGGATTCGGGGTCAGGGATCAGGCCATGGACGCAGGTGGCGAGGCAACACTCGTGGCCCAAAAAGAAACCTAGTTTGGATTTCTCACAGCGTTCAAGGCTTGCTCGAAATCCAGGCGCAACTAGCGACCGAACCTGCTCCTGACTCCTGTTTTTAACGCACCATGCTCTGGAATAACTGCGACTTGAGCAGGCTGTTGAAATCCGTGTCGGAAGCGGCAAAGTGGATGGCCAGCTTGCCGGAACTGGAGCTGATGTCGGTTCCGGCGAGGGCGGCTTTCTCGGATTCCGACCCGCTAACCTTGCGGTAGAGCACGGCGGCATTCAGGAGAGAAGATACGGTGGCGGCGGCGAAGGCATCACCGGTAGCGATGGTGAGATCGAATTTGACGCCGTGCTGGAAGTCCATTGTGTACCAGGAGACCAGGAGCCGCTTGCGAACGGATTCGAAATCGGCGACCGAACCGGCTTCGCCAAGCACCTGCTTCATCATGGTCTGGGTGCCCTTCTGATCGAGGATGCTCCACAGCGCCTCAGACTCAACCGACCGCATGGCATCCATGATGGCGGAGTTGGTTAACAGGCTCTGCGTGTTTCCGTCGCGTGCATTGAGCGCCGCCTTCACCGCGTCGGTGCCGCCAAAGACCATCGTGGACGGATCGACAAAGCAGAGCACCATGCCGGTCTTGCCCATGGGATAGACCTTGTTGGTACGGATGACCGAAGGCTTGATCCCGCGCTTCTTGAAGCTGGCAAGAATATCCTGCATGTCAAACTGGCCCTGGGCTATCCCCAGGGTTACGACCTCGTCGTTGGCTTCCGAGGGGCGGAACAGGGCAAAGGCCAGCTCGTCGACATCGTGGTTTTCATTGAGCCCGGAGCGCTTCAGCGCTTCGTCGAACTGTTTCAGATCGGGAGGCATCACCCGATCGCGCAGTTCCATGGCGGTGTTCGAGTTCTGCATGGCCCGGTAATCAATGACAACCAGTTGCTGCACGTCGTGCGGAATGGCGGTGCGTGCGTCGGAGGAAAGCTGCGCAGCCTGCGCACCGGCGGCCCCCGTCATGAGCACGACTAAAGTCAAAAGCGTGTTTCGAAACAAGTAACTTCCTCCAGTGACGGCATCGATCTGGTCGTGACGCAGACGGCCGGCATCCATTCGACTTTTGCCCCATTTCAAAAGCGGCATTTTTTTGATCCCTGAGATCATTTTACCTGCAGATCGATTCCTGCCGAACCACAGAAGGGCCCCTCAGCCTCTGTCCGGCCACGCCAGCGGCGACCCGAGGCGGTTTTCCAGGATTTTGGCTGCGGGATCAAACTCTATTAATTGACGCATCCACTCGCTTTCCCGCTCACAGGCGGCGTCGGGAATCAGGCCGATTACCTCGCCTTCGACAGGGGCAGTCTTGTGCCGGGAGGCCAGTCGGGACACCGCCTTGTATACCTCGGAGACGGGAGTGACCTGAAAATCGGCGATGTTCACGGAAACCTGGGCGCGGCCGTGAGCAGTCATGCCCAGGGCCTTGACGCCTTTCAACCCCAGAGCCGCTGTACGGATTTCGCGAGCTATGGCGCGCGCGATGGCCACATCGGTCGAATCGAGATAGATGTTGTAGGAGACGAGGAACTTGCGGGCCCCCACGGCGCAGGCGCCGGCGGTGGGATGGAGCCCGGGTCCGCCCACATCGGGGCGCCGTGCCGCATCCTTGCGGGCCGCTTCACGCAGCTCTTCAAACTGGCCCCGGCGGACATCCTCGAGGTTGGCGCGATCGGGCCGCGATGCCGCGGCTTCATAGAAATAAACAGGAATGCCATAGCGGCGCCACAGTTCGAGGCCCGCCTGCCGAGCCAGCAGGACGCACTGCTCCAGCTTGATTCCGGAAACAGGCACGAAGGGGATGACGTCGGTAGCGCCGATGCGCGGATATGCGCCTTGCTGGCGGGTCAGGTCGATCAGCTCCGCGGCCTTCCCTGCCCCGCGGACCGCCGCTTCGACCACAGCGGCCGGCTCACCGGCGATGGTCACCACGGAGCGGTTGTGGTCCTTGTCCATTGCCAGGTCGAGCAGGTGTACCCCATCGACGCGCATCGCGGCCACGATAGCCTCGATACGCCGCAGATCCGAGCCCTCGGAGAAGTTAGGTACGCACTCGACAACTGGACCGGTCATGGGTTCATTTCCACCATGTGTAGCCGACCTGCACCTGGAGGCTGGCGTTCACTCCAGGATTATGGTCTCCCAGCGAAGCCGACGAAATGTGGACGCCGTTCACGCCCAGGTCAATCGATCGCTTACTGCCGGTGAACCAGTGCAGACCGACTCCCCCCTGGGGGGAAAAATTCCACACCGACGTGCCTCCCGGGTCGCCGTGCGGCACTAGTACGTCCGGCGGAAACTTGTGGGTCGTATAGACAAGCCCGCCCGCCCCCTGGAACCACGGCTGAATGTGTTTCGACGGGGTGAGGAAGTTCCAGCGAAGGATGACTGGAGTAATACTGACTCCGGTATAGGTTCCTCCGCCGATCGGCTCCGTGTAGGTCACACCGTGATAGACGAAAGTCTGCTCGTGGGGAGCGGGGGTGTAGGCCTGCCAGAGGGGCATGATATTCCCGGCCAGTTCGAATTGCCCGCTCAGGATACCCGCATGCACGACGCGCGTAATTGGCTTGCCCAGTTGGAAGCCCAGGGAGAAGAACTTGAAATCGGAACGCTCGGACAGCCCCGTAGCCCAGTCGACGAAGGGGCCCATCTCCCAGGATCGCGCGTCGCGAACCTGTTGTGCGGGATTGTCTTCCGAGGAAACCGAACCGGCGGCCGCATCTCTTTTTCCGTCGACTGATGTCGAGCCGCCCGTCGACTGCGCAGAAGCCGTGAGGGCGGCGCAGAAAACCAAAACAAAAAGGTTCAAAATTCGAGTCAACGTTCGTCTCGTCTCCGGATAAAAAATTCCTGGGTCTCACAACAAAGGCCGCCTCGCACGGGGCGGCCCTTCAAATAAAACGTTCGCCGATTGCTGGAAGGTCCGAAAAGCCGAATCAGCCCGCAACCTGCTCCATCTGCTCGGCGGTCATTTCAAAGTTCGAATACACATTCTGGGTGTCGTCGAAATCCTCCAGGGCTTCAAGCAGGCGCATCATCTGGTTGGCGGCCGGCCCTTCCAGCTTGGTGTAGGTCGAAGCGATCATCGTTACTTCGCTCACCGCCATCGGAATCGCCGCGGCCTTGACCGCCGTCAACACCGCTTCATACGAACCGGGGTCGGTGATGATCTCCCAGGTATCGCCTTCGTCGCTCAGATCTTCGCCGCCATGTTCGAGGACGATATCCATCAGCTTCTCTTCCGAGGCTGCGGATTTCTCGACGGTGATGATGCCCTTTTTCGAGAACATGTGCAGGACCGAACCGGTTGAGCCGAGGTTTCCCCCATTCTTTGAAAAGGTGTGGCGGATTTCGCTTACGGTACGATTGCGATTGTCGGTGGTTACTTCGACAATGATCGCGACCCCTCCGGGGCCGTAGCCCTCAAAGGTGATCTCTTCGTAGTTGACGCCCTCAAGCTCGCCGGTGCCGCGCTGGATGGCCCGCTTGATGTTCTCCGCGGGCATGTTTTCCGCCTTGGCTGCCAGCACCGCGGTGCGCAGCCGGGGGTTGCCGTCGGGGTCGCCTCCGCCGCCTTTGGCGGCACTGGTGATTTCCTTGATCAGGCGGGTGAAAATCTTGCCGCGCTTGGCGTCGAGCGCGCCCTTCTTGTGCTTGATTGTGGCCCATTTGGAATGGCCGGACATGGGAACCTCAGTGTAGTCTGAAATCGGGCGTCTGCATGCGCCCGCCCTTGCGAGTATACCACCGGTGCGAATGGGTTTGAGTGCGGTTCAGCAGCTTGGAAACGGCGTCTATTCGACGGACGAGGCCGTCCAATGAAGGAAACAGGCAGCGGGCCTGAAATTCCCGGATTCCTACCGTCTATGGAGCTCGCTTGAGGGCATTCGTCATCCTCCTGATCCTGGCCAGCGCGGGTCTATGCGCAGCGCGAGCACAGGGCAATTACGAGATCCAGGTCTACGGGTCGGAGACTGTGGCTCCCCGCACAACCATGGTTGAAGTGCATTCCAATTTCACCGCCGTTGGGCAGCGGGAAACCATCGAGGGGGTTGTTCCCACCTATCACGCCCAGCACGAGACACTCGAGATCACCCAGGGCCTCAACGACTGGTCCGAACTGGGGTTCTATGTGTTCACGACCATCCAGAGCCAACTGGGGTGGGAATGGGTGGGAGACCATATCCGGCCGCGCGTCCGTGTCCCCCCCGGATGGCACTGGCCGGTGGGGGCGAGCCTGTCGATGGAGATCGGCTACCAGCGCGGCCTGTTCTCGCAGGACACGTGGACATGGGAGATCCGGCCCATTGTGGATAAGCAGAAGGGGCGGCTCTACTGGGCGATTAACCCGGCTTTTGAGCGCACGCTCCATGGACCCGAGGTGAATCTGGGACTGGATTTTGCGCCGAATGTCAAGGTCAGCTGGGATTTCACCAAGGTCGTGACGGGAGGGATCGAGTACTACGCTGACTATGGGAGCATCCGCGA
>DASXGD010000438.1:0-9731 GCA_036489245.1 Occallatibacter sp.
CCGCTCAGCCTGCTCCTCAGACCGCGCACTGAGCTTTGTGAATGCGGACCTTCCGTGGGCTGTGAGCCGCAGGATCGCTGAGCGGCGATCGCGCGCGGAGGCTCTCTTGTTCAGTAGTCCCCGCTGCTGGAATTTGCGCAAAACGCGACTGAGGTATCCGGCATCGAGTCCGAGTTCCGCCGCGATCTCGCTGGCAGTGGGCTGGGCTCGATTTGCCAGCTCATAGAGAATCCGTCCCTCCGCCAGGCTGAATTGGCTGTTCAGGAAGCCTTCGTCCAAGGTGCCAATGTACCGGGTGTACATCCGGTTGAAGCGGCGGAATCGGGCGGTTTCGCTAAGTGACTCGGAGGGAAACGGCGGGGGAGCAGGCATGCTCCAGCTTCGCGCCACTTGCTTGACTTTGTCAATTAAATTGCTTGCTAGTGATCAGCTTCTCGTCCGCACGGACCTCGCCCTCGCCCGCCTCTGCTAGAGTTCTTGGCGATGAAGATTCGCGCACACCGCTGCACACGAAATCCCGGCGGCGGGGTTTGGTTCGTCCTGGGCCTTTGCATCGCGGCTCCGCTGATTGCGCAATCGCCGGCGCCGCAGGTCCCTGACTGGGCCCAGCCCGGCTCACCTACCCATACCCAGGTCCCTCCGCCAGCGGACTTCCATCGCGCCAGCACGAACTTCGATAAGCCTCTCGGCATCTTCGAGGGCCAATCGGATATCGGGAGCGCCGTGGTCCCCGGCAGCGCCGCCTTTGATCCCGCGACGGATCAGTACACCATTCACTCCGCCGGCTATAACATCTGGTACACCCGCGACGAATTCCGCTTCCTGTGGAAGAAGGTGTCGGGTGACGTATCGCTTGCGGCGGACGCCGCTTTTCCCGATCCTAAAGGATACGGTGACCGCAAGGCAGTGCTCATTATCCGCCAGAATCTCGACGACGACGCGAAAGAAGCCATGATCGGCGAGCACGGCACGGGCATGATCCACCTGGCCCAGCGCCCGGAGAAAGGCGCCAGCATCAAGGACATGCAGTATCGATTCGGCGGCGGGCTCAACGGCGTGCTGGCCCGGCGCATCGGAATCGAGAAACACGGCGATTCGATTGCCATTTTCGTCAGCCTGCAGGGCGAGCCTATGCACCAGTTCGGCCCTCCGATCACGCTGCACTTTGAAGAGCCGTTTTACGTGGGCATCGGCTTCTGCTCGCATCTGCCGGCCACTGTCGATACCGCGGTGCTGTCCAATGTCGTGCTCGAAGACTCCGCCGGCAAGGTACGCTAGGCTTCCGGATCAGGGCCCTATTCCCGATATCGAGAGATTCGCATGAAAATCACCGAAGTGCGCACGCGCGTCGTCCAGTGGGAAGGGAAGACCGTTCCTCTTCCTCCTCACTTCTGCACCAACCCCATGGACCTGGTCGCCTTCCGCGAGACATCGATGGGCAACTTCGCCTTCCACGGCTGGGTGCTGGTCGAAATCTTTTCCGATTCGGGACTGGTGGGAATTGGAAATGCCGCCCTGTCGCCACTGGTGACGAAAACTCTCATTGATACCTACCTTAAGCCGATTCTCATCGGCGCCGACCCCTGGGATACCGAGTATCTCTGGCAGCAGATGTATCGCCGCACCATGGCCTTCGGGCGCAAAGGCGTGGCGATGGTCGCCATTTCCGCGGTCGACATCGCCCTCTGGGATCTGATCGGCAAAGACGCGAAGCAGGCGGTGTTCCGGCTGCTCGGCGGACGCACGAAAGAGAAAATTCCTGTCTATGCCAGTCGCCTCTATGCAATGCCGGTCCCCGAACTGAAAGCTGAAGCCGAGCGATATAAGGACCAGGGCTACAAGGCGATGAAACTCCGCTTTGGATGGGGCCCGGTGGACGGCGCCGAAGGCATGCAGAAGAACCTCGAACTGGTTCGAGCCGTGCGCGAGGTGGTGGGCTACGGAGTGGACCTGATGGCCGACGCCTACATGGGCTGGACCCTCGATTACGCCCGGCGCATGCTGCCGTTACTGGAACCGTTTCACCTCCGCTGGCTCGAAGAGCCGGTGATTCCCGATGACACGCGCGGCTACAGGGAACTCAAGAGCCTTGCCCGCGTGCCCATTGCCGGCGGCGAGCACGAATTCACCATCTTCGGCTTTCGCGACCTGCTCGAGAACCATGCGCTCGATTACATCCAATTCGATACCAATCGGGTGGGCGGCATCAGCCAGGCGCGCAAAATCTCGGCGCTGGCCGAGTCGTTCCAGGTGCCCGTCATCCCGCACGCCGGGCAAATGCACAACTATCACGTCGTGATGGCCAGCCTCAATTCGCCGATCGCCGAATTCTTTCCCAAGACCGATGTCGAAGTCGGCAATGAGCTCTTCTGGTACATCTTTGACGGAGAGCCGGAACCGGTGGACGGATTCATCGATCTTGACGAATCGAAACCCGGACTTGGTTTGACTGTGAACGAAGACTCACTGACGCGGTTCAAGGTCATCGGATAAGCGGCCCGCTGGCTGGCTTACAATGGCAGCGTTCTGGCGGTCGCCTGATTTACGGCGTTAAAACTCCGGAGACAAATTCATGAATTCCTGGCAGAAAGATTCGCATGCCGTTTCTTCCTTGACCCGCAGACGATTTCTTGCCGCCGCGGGGGCTGCCGCTGCGGTCCTGCCTCGCGGCGCCTGGGCCAATGCGCGGCCCGTTTCCGCTTCCGACAAGATCACGATTGGAGTCATCGGCTGGGGCATGATGGGGCCCGCAAATACCAAGGCGTTTCTTGAGCAGAGTGATTGCCGGGTCGTCGCCGCCTGCGACCTGGACAAGAAGCATCTCAAAGCCGCGGTCGATACCATCAACCAGAAATACGGCAACACCGATTGCAAGGCTTATCGCGACTATCGCGAGCTGCTGGCGCGCGAAGATATCGACGCGGTGATGATCGCTATTCCTGATCAGTGGCACGCCATCGTGGCCACCGAAGCAGCAAATCGGAAAAAGGACATCTACGGCGAGAAGCCTCTGGCCCGCACCATCGCCGAGCAACAGGCCATTGTGAAAGCAGTCCAGAAGAACAACGTCATTTGGCAGACGGGCTCCTGGCAGCGCTCCGTACCCGATTTTCACAAGGCGGCGGAAATCGTCCGCAACGGTCTTATCGGCACGGTGACGCATGTTGAAGTGGGCCTGCCGGGAGGGCATCATGACTTTCCCGGCACCGTTCCCGCGCTGATGAAAAGGCTCGCTGCCGCGTCGATTTCAGACAAAATCACCAGCCCGGCGCAGATCGTGCCCGGCACGCCTGCCTGGGATGTGGCTGTGTCGCAGCCCCCTGCCGACTTCGATTATGACCGCTGGGTGGGTCCCTCAAAGATGGAGCCGTACATCGAGCAGCGCGTTTACCAGAATTGGCGTTGGAATTACAACACCGGTGGAGGGCAGCTGCTCGACTGGATCGGCCATCACGGTGACATCGCCCACTGGGGCCTGGGTTTCGACACCTGCGGTCCTTCCGAAGTGGAAGGCTCCGGCGATTTTCCGGCAGCCAATGCGGTATGGAACACCGCCACCAAGTACATCATCAATTGCACCTATCGCAAGGAGGTCACGCAATATCCGGTGGATGTGAAGCTCACCATCGCGGGCGGCACCGCTGCCATTCCCATGGGCACAAAATGGATCGGAACAGACGGCTGGGTCTGGGTCGACCGCAGCGGCTTCGATGCTTCGAACCCGGAGTGGGCCAGGATGGCGTCGCTTCCCGACAATCTGCGCAAGGTGCCGCTGATTGTGTCCACCGAACACCGGCGCAACTTCCTCGACAGCGTCCGGTCGCGCAAGCCCACCATCGCCCCCGTCGAAGTGGCGCACCATTCCACGATTCCCGGCCACCTGGGGTTGATCTCCATGCTGGTGGGCCGCAAGATTCAGTGGGACGTGGGCCAGGAGCAGATTCTCAACGACGCCGCGGCGAGCGAACTGCTGGCGCGTCCCTATCGCTCACCCTACAAGCTGGCGTGAGAGGTAATCGACGAGGCCTCGCCCAGATACTTCTGTACCGCACTTTCGAGATTGAAGTACATGCCTTCTCGTCCCAGCGCTTCGCCGAGTGACGATTTCTGGATCATCAACAGCACCTCGGGGTTCATTCCAACCAGCCATAAGCGAATGTTGCGCTCGCGGAGTTTCTTTTCGGCCTCAACAAACACCTTAAGCGCGGTGTACTCGAGGTCGAATACGGCGCGCATATCGAGGGCGACGGTCCTCGGCTGTGCAGTATTGATCTGCGCCAATATTCGGTGCGAAAGTTGTTCGCAATTCGCGAAAAAGATTCGTCCCTCGGGCCTCAGCAGCAGCAGACCCGGAAATGTTTCGTCTTCAGGATGTTCGTCCGAACGAGGCCGGAATACGTTCGTGCCCGGCTTGCGTGCGAGCAAGTGCAGCCGCGGATTCGCAACCTGATAAGCCAGCGCGACCACGGAAGCAATGATCGCCACGATGATGCCCTTCAACGTTCCAACCAGCATCACTCCTGCAAAGGCAATCAGAGCCCAGATGAATTCAGTCCGGCGTACCCGCAGAATCTCCCGGAATTCCCCGGGCTTGATCAAGCCCACGGAATAAACGATGACGACGGCTGCGAGCGTGGCCTGCGGCATCAATGCGAGCATAGGGCCAAGCAGCAGCATCGTGACGAGTGTCACCGACGCGGTCACAAGTTGGGCCGCTTGTGTGCGCGCCCCCGCCAGGCGATTGACTGCGGTCTGACTCGTTCCTCCTCCTCCAGGCATGGCTCCCAGCAGGGCGCCTCCGATGTTCGCAACTCCGGTGGCCAGCAACTCGCGGTTGGCCTGAGGCATGGGCTCATCATTGTTGGCGAAGGCGCGGCCCGCAGCGATAGTCTCGGTGAAACTCATGAGGGCGATTCCCAAGGCGCCTGGCCAGAGTTGATCGGCGAGCCCGAATGCCGGTGCGGTAAACGACGGAAGTCCCCGGGGAATGTGGCCGACCAACTCAACGCCGTATGCACTCAACCCGAGGAAGTATGCCCCGCCGATACCGACCGCGACCGCAACAATCGGAGCTGGCAACTTGGGCGCGAAGTGCTCGATCCCGATCAGAATCAGAATCGAGATGACCGCGACGGCGAGCGTGATCAGTTTTGTTTCCGGAATGCTTTGGATCGTGGAAATCACGTTCTGCAGGAACCTTCCCTTGGGGAAGTGCGTGCCGATCAGCTTGGGAATCTGGTCCAGGATGATGACCACGCCAATGCCGGCTTTGAAACCCGTCAGGACAGGCTGGGAGATGAAATTGGCGACGAAACCCAGGCGCAGGAAGCATGCGAGTGCCAGCATCGCTCCCACCAGCACCGTCAGGGTGGCCGTGGCGGCTAACAGTGAGGCCTCATCTCCGTTTGGCGCAACCTCACTGAGTTCTGTGGCGGTCAGGATTGCGAGCGTCGTCGTCGTGCTCACGCTCAGCACCCTCGAAGTGCCCAGGAACGCGTAGATGATCATGGGCAGGAAAGCTGTATAGAGGCCAACCTGCAGCGGCAGACCCGCAACGCTCGAATAGGCCATCGATTTCGGGATGACCACCGCGGCGGCTGTCAGTCCGGCAATAACATCGGGCCGCAACCAATCCTTGCGGTACGAGACCAGCCACTCGGGCAGGCCGAAATTCGCTCGTTTTTCTTTCTCAGTTGGCATTGCTTTCTCCCTGCCGGCATTGCCAGTGCATGGCTTTCCAGCATCTGCAAAGCATGGCTTCTGCGCGCGAACCCATCAACTGGGAGAAGTGCCAGTTCAGGCGGCACTTCTCTTGGACTCAGGCGACAATGGCCCAAGGGCATTTCGCCTTGGGCCGGTCCACGCCAAAGCCAGTATCATGAAGGCGAGCGCAGGTTCTGCTGCGCCGTACCTTGATGACACCGACCATCTTCATCTCGGCGGGTGAGGCGAGCGGCGAAAAGTACGGCGCCCTGCTCATCGACGCCCTGGGGAAGCGCCTCGCCGCCGGCGGTCGCCATGCGAATTTCATCGGGATGGGCGGACCGCACATGGCGGCCGCGGGGCTCGAGCGAGTGGTCCGCGCTGAAGACGTGGCGGTGATGGGGATTACCGAGGTCGTCCGCCATCTGCCGCGTATCTACCGCGAGTTTCGCAAGCTCAGGCAGTCTATTCGCGCGCGCCGTCCCGATGTTGCCATCCTTATCGATTTTCCCGACATCCATTTCAAGCTTGCGGAAGAGCTGCACCGCCTTCAGGTCCCGGTCATTTTCTTTGTGAGCCCGCAGCTCTGGGCGTGGAAAAAGCACCGCATCAAGCTGGTCCAGAAGTACGTGGACCGGATGCTGGTGATCTTCCCGTTCGAAGAGCCGTTCTACCGGGAGCGGGGTGTTTTAGCGGAGTTCGTGGGCCATCCCCTGGCCGACCTGGCACTGCCGACCGTCACACGCGAGCAGTTCGCGGCAGAAAGCGGCCTGGACCCCGTCAAGACCTGGATCGGCCTTCTTCCCGGCAGCCGCGCCAAGGAGATTCGCGACAATCTACCCGCGATGCTGCAGGCGGCTCGCGAACTTGCCGGCCGCCACGACCGGGGCAGGCTCGAATTTGTCCTGCCTCTGGCGGCGACTTTGAATTCCGGCCAGCGCGATTTCGTTCGCCGGCTGATTGAAGTGAAGGCTCCGGAACTCGCCGTGCGGCTGGCGAACGATGCCCGCACAGCTCTTTTCCACGCGCGTGCGTCGGTGGTCGCCAGCGGGACCGCTACCGTCGAAGCCGCTCTCATTGGGAATCCCTTCGTTGTGGTTTATCGCGTCTCGCCCATCACATACGCCATCGCCAAGCGTGTCGTCCGGGTGCCGCACGTAGCCATGGCCAACCTGATTGCGGGCAAGCGGGTCGTTCCAGAGTTGATCCAGGGCGACTTCACCCCATCCAATATTGTCAGGCAGTTGCAGGAGTTGCTACCCGACGGGCCCCGACGACAGTCCATGATGCAGGAACTGGCGGCTATCCGAAGCCTCCTGAACTCCCGTCCCGGGAGCAACGAGAAGGCGGAGGGGGGAGCCATCGGGCGGGTGGCCGATGTTGCGCTCGACCTGCTCGGAGCAGGGCTTTCGGCGAGCATGGAAGAGACGGTGCATTCTTGAAGGGAACCGGCTTTGCCGGCCCAGTCCCAAGGAACGGGCGGTGCGCTGGTGGCTACAATGACTAAAGCAATTCCGGGACTAAGGAAATCATGACCAAGGCAATCCCTCAACTAATGCAATCACGGCATGAGTGCAAATCCAGGCACAAGAGCAAAAATGATGCGATTTGATGTGAATCTTCGGAGAACGACGATCGGTGCACTCGGTCTTTTCGTCTCGGTCCTCTTTCTGGCGGGAATCGCGGCGGCGCAGCGGCCGGAGCGGGCCGCGCTCAATATTACCGGCTACGTTATCGATGCGGAGCTGAACACCGAGGCTCACCACATCTCCGCCAAGGCGGTGGTGACATTTACCGCTCCCGACAACGCCGACATGGTGAGCTTCGGCTTTCATCCCGCCCTCAAGCTGACGAAAGTCTCGGACGAGTCAGGCAAGCTTCTCACCGGGGAACGCTCCGCCGACGGAACCATTCGCGTGAGCCCTACCACGGCCTTCGTTAAGGGACAGTCCTACCACTGGACCTTTCAATACGAAGGTGTGATCACCGGCAATGAGGACGGTCCAATCGAAGGGTTGAAACTGGCCGCCATCCAGGAGCCGATTACCTACCTGCTCTACTCCGCGCGCTGGTTCCCGACCACCGGGTTCATGACCGACCGATTCACCGCGCAGATGCACATTCGCGTTCCGCAGGGGATGCGTGTCTTCGCCAGTGGCGCTGAGGGAGTGTCGCATCCGGCCAAGCTCGAGAGCGGCAAGCCAGGGGACCAGTATGACTTCAACTGGACCCGGCCCGGCTTTCCGGGCACTGTCATCGCGGGGCGTTATGTGAATGCCGCTGCTGCCGGCCCGGGTAACGTCAAGGTCTACCTGACCGTGGCCCACCAGCAGGCCGCGAATGAACTGGCGCAAACGGCCACCAAGGAGTACGACTTCTTCACCGACAGCTTTGGCGCGCTGGAGTCGCCACACCTGAATGTGGTTGAGATCCCCGACGACACCCTGCCCTCGGTCTGGGGTCCCGAACTGGCGGGCATCATGGGCTCCCGGGTTGGCGACAAGTCCGGCATACGCCTGCTGGCCAATACTATTGCTCACCAGTGGTGGGGCTCCGAGATGAGCCCGAAAACGCTTAATGATGCCTGGATCACCAATGGCATGGCCCGTTACGGCGAATTGATGTTCGTGGAGGACGAGAGCGGCAAGAGCGCGCTGCGAGCGGGGTTGCAGGACGTGGCCGCCGGAGCTCTGGCCTACGACACGATTCCCCTCTCGAGTGCGAGCCACCTCAGCCCCTTCTCGCCCGAGTTCCAGTCGATGACGCTCGAAAAGGGAGCGATGATCTTCCACATGCTGCGCTGGGAAATTGGCGATAAGGCGTTTCTGGCTACGCTGAAAGGGACACTGAGCCAGTACGCCGACCAGGGCATCCGATCCGCGGACTTTGTGAAGGTGGCGGAATCGCAGAGCCAGCAGCAGCTCACGCCGTTCTTCGCCCAGTGGGTCGACGGCACAGGCGCACCCCAGTTCACGAACAAATATGCCGTTTACCGGTTGGGAAACAACAAAGGCTTCAGGACCATCGGCGAAATCAACCAGGATCTCGACCTGTTTCGCATGCCCGTGGAACTGCAGGTGGAGACGGACGGCAAGACCGTGGATCAGAAGGTCGACGTGGTGGGCATGGACTCGCAATACGTGGTCGATACCTTCGGACGCCCGCGGCGGATCAGCATCGATCCCGGCAACTGGGTGCTGAAGGCTACTCCGGACCTGCAGGTGCGCATCGCCATTCTGAAAGGCCAGCAACTCGTTGCGCAGGGCGACCTGACCGGCGCCCTCGCCGAGTACCAAAAGGCTCTTGAGGCCAACTCGCAGAGTTCCCTGGCCAATTACCGGATCGGCGAAGTGCTGTTCTCGCAGCACAACTACCAGGCCGCGGTGAACGCGTACCGCGATGCCCTGCGTGGCGACGATGATCCGCGCTGGACGGAGGTCTGGAGCCACATCCGGCTGGGCAACATTTTCGATATCACCGGCCAGCGGGATCGCGCGGTCAACGAGTATCGGCTCGCTGTCCAGACCAACGACAACACCCAGGGTGCGGTCAACGAAGCACGGCAGGACCTGCAGAAGCCGTACACCCGGCCCGCCGATCAGTAGCGAATTCCGCGCCGGGCCCGGGCCCTCGTATTCTCACCGCGCCTTCTCGTTTAGCCCGGGTGGGTTCTCGTGGGCGAAAAACTCCGTACTCAACCGATTGGTCGATGACGGAAGTGCTCGTGCCGACGACACTTATACGGGAATCATCGCGCTGCGGTCGCGGTGTGCCTGTTTCCCAAGGCTCAAAGAAATTCAATCATGCTTTTTAGACGCGCGTGCTCCTTCTGGCGCGGAGTCGCACGGCCCCAATCAGAGGACCAAAGGTCCCGAAGTCCAGGCCAAGTGTCTTGTCATTAAGGAGAGCCATGTTTCGCAAATTCGTCTACGCCCTCGCTGCGCTTGCACTCACCCTGGTCTCGGCGCACGCTCAAAGCAACTATGCGACGGTGCGTGGATCCATCCTCGATCCGCAACGCCGCCCTG
>DASXGD010000466.1:0-1538 GCA_036489245.1 Occallatibacter sp.
TGCCACAGTTAACCCTTTGAAATTACATGCAGAGAGAAACCTACTTTCCCCATTTAGCAACATCCGTGCCAAAACGCCCAAGTTGTGCGGACGTTCGGAGCTGGCGATCCTCGAAGACTATTTCTGTTGAAATTCTTGCTCGAGGCGGCTTCGTTCAATCCGGCTTCTATGAGGTCGCGCTCACGCCCGATTTCAAGGCCCCCGCCGTGCCATGCGACCTCACAGAACCCTCAAGATTCACGAATCACCGGCGGCATGATTCAAGTGGCAAACGGAGGGTGTTTGCCATGGGCCAAGCTGTTCCCGTGCGGACGGACTATTCGGCCGGCGAAGTTCGCCGGCTTGCGAAGCAGGCGAAGGATGCTGGGCAAGCTCGACGGCTGTTGGCGATCGCGGCCGTGCTTGATGGTGCCTCGCGGGAGGACGCGGCGAAGATCGGCGGGATGGATCGTCAGACGCTGCGGGACTGGGTGATCCGCTTCAATGAGCAAGGGCCGGATGGTCTCATCAACATACCGTCGCCGGGTGCGCCGCCCAAGCTCAACGACACGCACAGGGCCTTCCTCGCCCGGATGGTCGAGGAGGGACCGATTCCTGCGGTCCACGGTGTGGTTCGCTGGCGGGCGTGCGATCTGATCATGCGGCTCTACGAGGAGTTTGCGCTCTCGGTGTCGGACGACACGGTCTATCGCGCCTTGAAGGACTTGGGTTACTCGCACGTGAGCGCCCGGCCGAGGGCCTATAAGCAAGATCCCGAAGCCATGGCGGCGTTCAAAAAAACTTTGCCGCACGTGTGGCGGAAATCTGCGCGACACTCGCGCCCGGCACACCCATAGAGGTGTGGTTCCAAGACGAGATGCGGGTCGGTCAAAAGAACAAGCTCACCTACCGTTGGGCCAGAAAGGGCTCGCGTCCTCGCGCCATCCACGACCAACGCACGCAGTCGACCTACGTGTTCGGTGCGGTCTGCCCTGAACTCGGAACAGGTGCCGCCCTCGTGCTGCCGGCCTGCAACACCCAAGCCATGCAGCTTCATCTCGACGAATCGCCACCAAAGTCACCCCCGGCGCACACGCTATTCTGATCCTCGATCAGGCCGGATGGCACAGCGCCAAGGACCTCAGGGCTCCAGCCAACATCTCGCTCCTGCCGCTGCCACCACGCTCGCCGGAGCTCAATCCACAAGAAAACATCTGGCAGTTCATGCGGGCAAACTGGCTGTCGAACCGTGTCTTCAAATCCTTCGACGACATCGTCGACCACTGCTGCTACGCCTGGAACACGCTCATCGAGCAGCCCTGGAAAATCATGTCCATCGCCGGCCGCGATTGGGCGCGCCAAAGTCAATCATTGTGAGGATTGGTATAAGCACTCCAACCACAAGACCGGAGCCTCCCATGACCTCCACCAAGTCCGCAGAAGCCATCAGCCCGTTGCGTCGTCGCGTGATCGAGGACATGAGCGTCCGCAAGTTCAGCGACAACGCTGACGTGTTCGACCAGATCATCCAGCCGATGCTGCGCGATAGCGGCCGCCGC
>DASXGD010000501.1:0-3771 GCA_036489245.1 Occallatibacter sp.
CCTCTTGGTTCCTTTAAAGGGTTTAGGGTGCCAACCCGCTCCCGGTAAGTCGTTGAAAGTACGTTGTAAATCAAATTTGGGAGGGGAGGGTCGAAGCCCCTCGCAAGGCACACCGTCTCCACAGCCACTCCGTCCCGCGAAAGTCAAAGCCTCCCCGACTTCATTACCGGATCCAATTGCGCCGGATTTCGGTGAAGTGATTCGCTACCATCGTCGCCGCCGTACGCCGCCAGGCAGCAACCCTGCGGAAAAGGCGCGCTTAGCAGCCCGTGGTGCAAGTCTTGATACGTGAGGGCGAGAAAGCGCGGCGTTTGCGGTGTTGAAATCTGTAGTGTTCGGTTATGGGGATGGGCAGGCGGCAATCGCAGGCGACGCAGGAAGAGATTTGGATCGCGAACGCGGAGTTGGCCCGGTCGCCGGGTCATCCCTTCTATCAGCGACTGAACGACCTTCTCGACAGCGAGAGGTTCGATCTGTTCGTGGAAGGTGTTTGCGGGAAGTTCTACGCGGCCAAGATGGGGCGGCCGAGCCTGGTGCCGGGAATTTACTTTCGTGCGCTGCTGATCGGCTATTTCGAGGGGATCGACAGTGAGCGGGGCATTGCCTGGCGGCTGGCCGACTCTCTGGCGCTGCGGCATTTTGTGCGCATCTCCCTGACGGAATCAACGCCGGACCACTCGACGATTTCGCGGACCCGGCGACTGATCGATGTGGAGACGCATCGAGAGGTGTTCAACTGGGTGCTGGGGTTGCTGGCGGATGGTGGGTTGGTGAAGGGCAAGCGGGTGGGGGTGGATGCGACGACGCTGGAGGCCTCGGCAGCCATGCGCTCCATCGTGCGGCGGGATACGGGCGAGAGCTACGAGCAATTCCTGACCGGGCTGGCGAAGACTTCGGGCATCGAGACGCCGACGCGTGAGCAACTGGCGCGTCTGGATCGTAAGAGGAAGAAGCGCACGTCGAATAAGGAATGGATGAGCCCCACGGACACGGATGCGCGAATCACGAAGATGAAGGATGGACGAACGCATCTGGCCCATAAAGCCGAGCATGCGGTGGACCTGGATACGGGCGCGGTGGTGGCGCTGACTTTGCGGGAAGCCGATAAGGGTGATACCACGACGCTGGACAGGACACTGTGCGAGGCCGGTGAAACGGTGGCGGACTTAGCCGGGCGCGAAGTGGTATTGCATCCGGACGCCAAGCCAAAGGTCAACATCAAGGGCATCGAAGAGATGGTCGCAGACAAGGGGTACCACTCCGCGGCTGTGTTGGAACAAGTGAAGAACCATCAGGTGCGCGCCTATATTCCGGAGCGGCAGCAGAAGGGGCAGCGCAACTGGGAGGGCAAGGCCGGCCAACAACAGGCAGTGTATGCCAACCGGCGCCGGGTTCAAGGCAGCTACGGCAAGAGCTTGCTGCGACGGCGCGGAGAGTTGGTCGAACGCAGTTTCGCGCACTGCTACGACACCGGAGGCATGCGGCGTACGCACCTGCGCAAGCACAACAACATCCTCAAGCGGCAGTTGATTCATGTTGCCGGATTCAATCTGAGCCTGATCTTCCGCAAGTTGTTGGGCGCCGGAACTCCGCGCGAGTTGAACAACCGCCGCAGAACGCCCTTGTTGTTCTTGTTGGGCCTGTTTACCCGCCGACAGGAGCACTCCCGGCGTTGCCGAGGCATGATCTCAGATCGCGAACCGCTCCAGCCGAAACAACCTCCGCCGCGGCGCGATCCAAGTCATGCCGAAGATTCGCCGCTTACACCACAGGCTGTTAGGCAGAGAATGCGATTCTGGCCGCCGCCTGCGGATTTTGTCGAGGAGGACAGGGTGACTCACTGGTTACGCTCGATTGCGCCATCGGGTGGCCGCCTCTTCCGCCATGAGGAATTCATTCAGCACGCGCAGACCACTGCAATCTTGAGCTATCCATATTGGAAACGCCAATTCAAAGCCGACCGCAGCATCATCGGCCAGACAATCGATTTGCGGGATCAGGTGGACCTGAATAACCGCGCTGCAGCAGTGAGTGTCGACTACGATGCGGGCGGAAGCCCCGCTAAACAAGCGGCCATCTGGCACGAGGTTGTCACACGCGCGTCCGAGATTCCCGGCGTAGAGGCTGCAGGCATCTCGGATAATCTTCCCATGAGCCGCAATCGTGGATGGGGAATCGCAGCCAAGAGGCAACGTCCACTAAAAAATGAAGACTTCATTCCTGTCTTCGTCTACATAGTATCCCCGGGATACCTCAAAGCAATGGGCATGCACTTAGTGCAGGGCCGGGATGTCAGTTGGGATGACCTGGTGAACAATCGAAACGTAGTCGTGGTCAACCAGAGCGTTGCGCACAAATTGTGGCCAGGGCAGAATCCTATCGGCCGTACCGCCATTGCCGGAGGACAGCAATGCGAAGTTATCGGTGTGCTCGCCGATCTGCGCGAAAGCAATGCCGAAGACGAAGCGACCGCGCAGATGTATCTGCCCGCAACCAAGCAGTTCGGTCCGGAGGGATCATATCTGGTCTTGCGCTCTCGTATCGCACCGGCTTCCCTCGCTTCAAGCGTGATGCGAGTGCTTCGAGAGATCAACTCTGGCCAGTCCGCATCGGAGTTCATGCCGATTCAGAGCCTCGTGGACCACGCCACCTCGTCGCGGCGCTTTTTCGCATTGTTGGTTGGCGTCTTCGCGGGACTTGGTCTTCTTCTTGCGTCCCTTGGAATCTTCGGCGTTGTCTCCTATTCGGTAACCCGGCAAACCCGAGAGATAGGCGTCAAGATGGCGCTCGGCGCCTCGCAATCGCACGTGCGAAGAGAGGTCATCTCGAGAACGCTCCGGCTGGCATTAAGCGGTATTGGCATCGGCCTTGTCGCTTCGGTCGCCCTCGGCCGGCTGATAGCTTCTCTGCTCTTCCGCACAGCGCCAACAGACCCGCTCACGTTCGCCGGAATGGTAGTTTTGCTCGGAGGCGTCGCGCTCTTGGCTGGGTATCTCCCGGCACGACGAGCGTCAAAGATTAATCCGACTGTAGCACTGCGAACAAACTGAGCCGACAGTCTCTTCAGCGCGGAGTGAATCTTGGTCATCATTGACTCACGCTCTCAATCTGAACACTGAGGCAGGCCTATGCGTTCATTCCAACGCCTGGTGTAAGGAACTGGTAGGTACCCAAGACCGGACAGCTCCTGATCGGCGGCTTTTATTCCTCCCGCGCAGCGACTTCCCGTCCCCGATCCGACACGGTGTGTGATTTGGCGATGGTGGGCTCATCGACTTTTTTCCGATTTCGGGGATATCCGTCGCCTATTCAGTTCGCAATGCCTGAATTGGATCGATACGCGATGCCCTCCACGCCGGGATCAAGCAGGCCAGCACTGCGACGGCCATCAGCATCGCCGCTGCGCCCGCAAACGCCGCCGGATCTAGCGGCTGGGTTCCATAGAGCATTGATCGCAGCAGTTGCGTGGCCAGAGCGCTGGCGGCGACGCCAAAGACCAATCCAATAAGTGCAGGACGCAGCCCTTCGAAGAGAACCAGCCGGAGGAGTTGTGATCTTTGTGCGCCCACTGCGATGCGAAGACCGATATCGGGCGTCCGCTGCGTGGTCAGGTAGGAGAGCACCCCATAGAGGCCGACCGCCGCCAAAAGAAGCGACAGGGCGGCAAAGGCCAACACCAGATTGGCCGCGAAACCCTGGCTGGCTGAGGTCTTGCCAAGAATCTGGTCCATTGTCAATGCGTTATAGACGGGCAACTCCGGCTCGAGCGCC
>DASXGD010000539.1:0-2836 GCA_036489245.1 Occallatibacter sp.
CAGCAGCCAGACCGGATTGTTACCAGCTTCGTGACCGGGAATTTCTTTGAGGGTCTGGGCCTGAAGCCAGCGGCGGGCAGGCTCTTTCTGCGCAGCGAGGGCGAGGTGTTGGGCCACGACCCATACGTGGTGCTCAGCTACGACTATTGGACGAAGCCTTTCGACCGCGATCCGGGTGTAGTGGGGCGCGCGGTGACGATGGATGGGCATCCCATGACAGTTGTCGGCGTGGCGCCGAAAGGGTTCCACGGCGTGCAGGCGTTCGTGGACACCGCTGCCTTTATGCCGATGATGGAACTGCCAGTGAGTGGCACTCCAACAGAGGTCATCGAGAGCTGGCAAAATCGGAATTACGTGGCGGAGGCGCGGATCCGACCCGGGGTGACCATGAAAGAAGCAAACGCAGAGCTTGGGTTGGTCGCCCAAAACCTGATGCGGCAGCATCCGGAGAGCGAGAAGAGGCTGGGGATTGAGGCGTATCCCGAACAAAGTCTGCGCATCAATACAGGCGACCCCAAGATGATGTTTGTGATCGCCGGGCTGTTTCTTTCGTTGGCCGCGATGGTGCTGCTGCTGGCGTGCGTGAACGTGGCCAACCTTGTGTTGGTGCGTGCGACCACGCGGTCACGGGAGATGGCCATTCGCACGGCGCTGGGCGCGCAGCGCAACAGGCTGGTGCGCCAGGTGATGACGGAGAGTGTTCTGCTGTCGCTGATTGGAGGGGTCACCGGCGTGCTGCTGGGGATGATCGGCAGCGTCGAGCTGGGTCACCTGGATCTGCACGCCGACGTCCCGATTGTGCTTTCCTTCGGCTTTGACTGGCGAATCTTCATTTTCGCCTTTGGGGCGGCGGTGTTTGCGGGCGTGGTGGTGGGGCTGGTGCCTGTGATTTGCATTGGGCGAGCCAACGTGAACTCGGTGCTGCACGAAGGGGCGAGCCGCGGGGTGACGGCGGGAAAACAATGGGTTCGCGACGGCCTGGTAGCCCTGCAACTAGCCAGCTCGCTGGTGCTGCTGGTGGTGGCGGGATTGTTCGTGCGCAGCCTCTCGGCGATGCAGACCGCAGACTTCGGCTTCAAACCAGATCACGTGCTGAATTTTGCGGTGGATCCAATCGAGATCGGCATGAATCAGGAACAGACGCGAGAACTGGCGCGGAATATCCTGGCAGGGCTGCGCCAGATTGCGGGCGTGGAGTATGCGAGCAACGCGGGCGCGATTCCGCTAGGTACTTCGGCCCTGGAGGCGACCGGTTGATCATCGATGGAGCGCCGCCGCCGGCCAATCCCTCCGACACAAATGCCGACTACAACGTGGTTTCACCGGAGTATTTCAGCGTGATGGGGATCGGCCTGCTGGGTGGGCGCGCGTTCACGGACGCGGACAACGCACAGGGGCGCGACGTGGCAGTGGTGAGCGACAGCGCGGCGAAGAAATTCTGGCCGGGGCAGAAAGCGGTCGGGCACACCTTCCGCATGGCGGGCGAGAAGGATCGCGAAATTGAGGTTGTGGGGATCGCCAAGGATGTAGAGTTCCAGATGTTTAATGGAGGCAAGACGCGACCGTATTTTTACGTTCCGTTCGAGCAGCACTTGAAAGGGAACTCACTGATGGTCTTCCAGGTGCGGACGGAGGTGGATCCGCTGTCGGTTAGGCCTTCGGCGGAGAGGATGGTCCACTCGCTGTCGCCGCAGCTGCCCGTCTTCATGGCGCAGACGATGGGGGAGGCGCTCTACACGCTGAACGGGCTGCTGCTGTTCCAGGTGGGGGCAACCCTTGCCGCCGTCATGGGTGGGCTGGGGTTGACGCTGGCGATCATCGGGCTGTACGGCGTCGTGTCGTATGCAGTGAGCCGGAGGGTGCACGAAATCGGACTGCGGATGGCTTTGGGTGCGACACGGCGGTCGGTGTTCCGGATGATCTACCGGCAGTCGTCGATGCTGATAGCCCTAGGCCTGGGTATCGGGTTGGCGATTGCGCTGCTGGTGGCGCGGGCCTTCGGGACACTGGTGGTGGTGAGCGTGTGGGATCCGATGACATACGCGGTGGTGTGCGCGGTGCTGGCGGTGGCGGCGCTCGTATCGTGCTACTTTCCGGCGCAACACGCGATGAGCGTGGAGCCGATGGTGGCACTACGAGAAGAATGAGGGCGGGCGACGGAGGACTACGGGCTAGGAGTGGGCTAAGAAGGGCTAGAGCCGAGCCGCTTCCGGAAGCGGCGATATGATCCGCGTCATCACATCAAGCGCCATTGTCATCAGAGGCTGGCGTGCATTTCGGCGCCGATGCCAACAAGATTGGCGACTGCCTTCCGCTGCGACTTTTTGCCCGAGTGCCACATGGCTTCCACCGAGATTCAGAGCATTAAAGAATTCGTTGACGCGTCGAACGCGGATGCGCCTGTCCGGGGGGTCCTGCACCGACCGGCGAGTCCGGACGGGGATGGCATGATTCTCACTCACGGCGCGGGAGCGAACTGCCAGACACTCCTTCTGACCACTCTCGCCGATGCCTTTTGTGCAGCGGGTCTGACCGTGTTGCGCTGCGATCTTCCGTTTCGCCAGTTGCGACCGTACGGACCGCCTCCTCGCGGCAGTGCCGAGCGGGATCAGAACGGGCTGCGCGCAGCCGTGGCCTCGATGCGGTCTCTCGCCAAAGGCAAGATTCTCCTGGGAGGTCATTCGTATGGGGGAAGACAGGCTTCACTGCTTGCAGCAAGCGAGCCTGGATTCGTCGACTGCCTTCTCATGCTGTCGTTTCCATTGCACCCTCCGCAGCACTCGCAAGAGTTGCGCTCGACACATTTTCCATCCCTTCAGACGCCAGCATTGTTTGT
>DASXGD010000104.1:0-3573 GCA_036489245.1 Occallatibacter sp.
TGTTTTGCGCAATCGCACGCGTCAGCCGCGGAAAGTCGGCAAACGCGGTGTTGGCCGAGAGGGCCAGCACCATCAGGACCGAAGCACTGGTGAGGTAGTAGAACCAGCCGTGGCCCATGACCGCGCGGGTCAGCATCGACAGCACGCTCTCGTAGCCGGGCCCTTCGGGATTGGTGGCGCCGATATGGTAGGCGCGGCACAGAATCGCAATCCCAATGAGCAGAATTCCCAGCAGCACGATGATGATCGTGAGGGTGGTCTTGGCGTTTTTGCGCGTGGGATCGCGGAACGCCATCACCCCGTTGCTGACCGCTTCCACGCCGGTCATGGCCGTGCAGCCTGACGAAAACACCTTGAGCATCAGCCAGAGACTGAAGGCGGTGGTGGCCGCCGGCACCTGCGGCAGAGGCATGACCGGATGGGGGTGACCGCCTGCATGCAAGGCGTCGAATACGCCCACCGCGATGACGATGAGCAGAGTTCCGGTGAACAGGTAGGTAGGAATCATGAACACTACCCCGGTGTCGTGGACCCCGCGCATGTTCACGATGGTCAGGATGACCAGCACGCCCAGGCATAGTTCGAGAGTGTGCGGCTGCAGAGAGGGCACCGCGGAGATCAAGGCGCCCACGCCGGCGGAAATTCCCACCGCCGCCGTCAGGATGTAATCGATCATCAGCGCCGCCGCGGCCAGCAGTCCCGCGCTATCGCCCAGGTTTTCCGAGGCCACGGTATAGGAACCGCCGCCCTGCGGGTAGGCTTCGATCGTCTGCCTGTAGCTGAAGTAGACAATGATGAGCAGGACGACAATCGCTCCGCTGACGGGAACGATGTAGTGCACGCCGGCCAGGCCGAGAGGAATCAGCAAGGTCAGCGCGGCCTCCGGCCCGTACGCCGCGGAACTCAATGCGTCGAGGCCGAAGATGGGAATTCCCGCGACGGGGCCGATGTGCTCGGCGCGTTCTTCGCTGGTGGCCAGAGGTCTGCCGAAGAGCAGATTCAGAACATTTCTCGCGATTGCCATGCCGAATCGATCTCGCCTTTCCGGAAGCATGCTAAGGGGAACCGGTTAACAGACTGAGAAACCGCAGACCGAATGATCGCGCTTTCGATTTGCCCCCCATTACGTCAGATGGAAGTTGGAGGCGCTCCGGCCACTTTGCGTCCACTCAAAGATCAAGGGAGCTTCCATCTCTGAACAACGGGAGTTTGCCTCTCGCCCGGCGCTTCCGGGGCCCGATGACGGAAACTTCATTCTCACTCATGCTGAATGCCGCACGACATCAAAATACACTGAGCACGACGCAGAGAACGCGGAGGATCAACTGCCATGCCGCTCCAAGCGCCAAGACTCCTGTTCGCATTGCGGCTGCTGATGCCGTGTATTCTGCTTTCCGTGGTTTCGGCTGCGCAGACGGCGACCCTCTCCGGCACGGCCACCGACGCGAAGGGCAAGCCAATCGCGGATGCGACCGTGTCGATACAGGCGGAGGGCGGAACCGAAACCGGCGAGACTAGAACCATCAATGTTCACACCAATGCGGATGGAAACTATTCCATTCCCAATCTCGCGCCGGGCGACTATTCGATTGCTGCGTCAGGCGCGGGGCTCAGTTCCAAGACCATCAAAGTTACGGTCACCGATGTTGCACATCAGACCCTCGATCTGTTGTTGACCCCCGCGCAGGAACAACAAAAGCCACAGGAACTGCCCAACGCGCCAACAGGCGCGGCCCCGGCTTCGCCTTCGCTCGAAGACCTGGGGTTCCCATCGCAGCAGACGCAGGGCAACGCGCAATTGCAGGCCACGCTCGAGAAGCGGACGCGCATGCTGAAAATCCACCAGCGCCTGGGGTTGATTACGACGATTCCCATGGTGGCGGCCGTGATCACAGGCCCCATGGCGAAGGCCAAAGGCAAGGACGGAGAAGTCATCAAGGAGCCCACCACAGCCAACCTTGACGTGCATGCCGCGCTGGGAGGCGTGACCACCGCTCTCTATTTCACGAGTGCTTACTTTGCGATTGCCGCGCCGCGGGTGCCGGGCACGCACAAGCACGGCGGCATTCGCTGGCACGAGGCGCTGGCGTTTGTGCACGGCCCGGGCATGATTCTTACCCCGATCCTGGGGGTGATGGCCTACAACCAGGAGAACAACGGCGAAAAGGCCCACGGGTTCGCTGCGCAGCATGGCACGGTGGCTTACGTTACGGCGGCAGCCTACGGGGCGGCGATCGTCGCCGTGTCCTGGCCCATCCACTGGAAATTCTGGGAGAAGAAATGAACTCGAGACTCGTGCTGGCATTCCTGTTGCTTCCGGTTGCGATGGAAGCCCAGGGGGACACGCAATGGGTTCTGGACCAGTCGACGCTCAGCTATCACATGTCGCACCCCATGCATCAGGTGGACGGGGTGAGTCACGCGGCCAAAGGCAAGGGCACCTGCCACGCCGGGCAGTGCAGTTTCCTGATTGCCGCTCCCGTCAAATCGTTCGACTCCGGCGACACCAACCGCGACCTACACATGCTGGAGTCCACGCGCGGCGCGCAATTCCCGATGGTGGTGGTGCGGACGAGTTTTGCCGAAGCGGCGGCCGCATCGGCGACCATCGAGGTCGACCTACAGATCGAACTCGCGGGCCAGACCGCGCATTATCCCCACGTTGTATTCCAGCGCGTGAGCGAAGGCAATCGCGTGCGCATTACGGGTACCATTCCCGCAACCTGTTCGGACTTCAAGATCGAGCGGCCCTCGTTTTTAACCGTGCCCATCAAAAACGAGATTCCGGTGAAAGTGGAGATGACCTGGCACTCGATGTGAGGCCGACCCGGTGAGGACGACCTGAGAATCGACGCTGCGTCTACGCTTCCTGCGCTTCGCGTACCGCCGCCGGCAGCGTGAAGAGAAAGCGGCTGCCTTTTCCGGGAGTGCTCTCGGCCCAGATACGGCCGCCATGCTGCTCGATGATGCTGCGGCAGAGCGCGAGCCCGAGGCCGGTCCCGCCCAGCGCCCGCGAGTCGGACGCGTCGCCCTGCTGGAAGCGGTCGAAGATACGTTCCAGTTTTTCGGCCGCAATGCCGCGGCCCTCGTCCTCAATCACAAAACAGACTTCGCCATCGGCGGAGGGCTGCGTCGCGAGACGGATCGCGGTGTTGGGCGGCGAGAACCGGATGGCATTCGAGACCAGTTCATTGAGGACCTGCAGGGTGCGTTCCGGATCGGCCAGAACGGTGGCCGGTCCGGCGTTGACCTGGAAATTGATGTGCGCGCCGTTGGCCACGGAGTGGGCAACATCGGCGGCGCGGCGAAGCAGATCCGCCGCCTGCACCGGCACGCATTTCAAGGGCAGGCGCCCGTTCTCCAATTTTTCGAAATCGAGGATATCGTTCACCAGCCGCACCAGCCGGTCGCAGTTGCCGATGGCCATCTCTACCATCTGGCGCTGCTTCTCGGGGCGGCGGTCGAGGGCTCCCGACGAGATCAGGCCGAGTGAAGCCCGCAGCGAGGTGAGCGGAGTACGCAACTCGTGGCTGACCGTGGAGATGAATTCGTCCTTCATCTTTTCCAGGCGCC
>DASXGD010000221.1:0-2784 GCA_036489245.1 Occallatibacter sp.
GATCGGGCTCGAAGGAATCCGGGTCTGAAGGGTCAACCCGGGGCGGCTCGCACGAGCAGCATGTCAAGGCTGGCCAACAGAGCCATAAGAATAGCTGACGATTTTCAGGGGCCGCCGCATGCGGCCCCTCCCTTCAGGTAAGAATGCGTCTGGAGAGCGAAACCAAAACCGAAACTCTAATTCGAACGGCTCGGTAAGATCTCTCTATCGCGCTGCCGCGCCAGTCAGCTGGGCGTCGATCTTCTGGGCCATCTCGAGATGCTGCATCACGACAGGCAGCGTCTGCGACGCGAAGGTCTTCAGCCGCGAATCCTGTCCCGAACCGATCTCATATTCGAACAGTTGCGCCGTCTCTTGATGGGCGGTGATTTGGCCTCGAATATAATCTCGGTCGAACGCGTCTCCCTGCATCTTGTCGAGGTGTTCCCGCATCGCCTGGTCTTCGGGGCCCGGCGGGTTCGGGAGCGGAATGTTGGCAGCCGCTGCGATCTGCTTGAGCTGATTGTTCGCCTTCGAATGGTCGTTGACTATCCGCTGGCCGAACTGGCGCGCTTCCGAACTGTGGCCGTTATGATCCGCAAGTCGGCCGAGTTCCACCTCGGCCAGCCCGCCGGCCGCCGCGGCGCGGGCGAAATTCCGATCCGCCACGTTCGGCTGGTTCGAGGCCGGCAGGCCTGAACGCGTCTCGGTCCCGGGCTTTGCTGCCGCCGGATTACCCTGCTGCGCCCAAGCTGGTGTCACCGCAACGGCGGCAATGACTGACGCGGTCGCGAACAGGCGTTGTCATTCTCCGCTTGCGCTCAGAGCGTCAGCATGTAGGCGACCAGGCTCTGCTTCTCATCGTCGGTCAGCTTCAGCTCAAGGACTAGGTTGAAGAATTCCACACAGTCCGCGAGCGTCAGCAGCCGCCCATCATGCATGTAAGGGGGCGAGTCCTTGATGCCGCGAAGCGTGAACGTCTTGATCGGTCCGTCCGGCAACATCACCAGTCCATTGACGGTCTCTCCGGTCCGATAGAAGCGCTCGAGCCGCAAGTCATGCATCTGGTTGCCCATGAACGCTGTCTCGGGGAGATGGCAGGCGGCGCAATGTCCGTTGCCCATGAACACGCGCTCGCCGGCCAGCTCCTGTTGCGTCGCTTTGCTCGGATCGAGATGGTTGAGGGGGTCGAGCTTAGGCGCCGGCGGAAAGTCGATGATGTTCTGCATCTGCGCTATCATCGGGACCTGGTCGACTCTGTCAGGTCGGTTGATGCCCTTCCTTTGGGCGCTGACGTGGTCGCCGTTGAAATAGGCGGTGCGCTGCTCGAACTGAGTGAAGTCCTCGACCGATCGCAGTGACCGTTTCGAGCCGTGGATCTGTTGATTGAACAAGCCGCGCAGGCTCACCGTATCCAGGCGGAAGCGTGCGGCCTGAGGGCGCATGTCAGGCGTCTGGTGGAAGGCGGCATTGGTGTGGAAATTCGCGTGGCAGTCGAGATAGGTCACGCCCAGGCTCTGGTCCACGACCTTGCGGTCCTCTGTCTGATTGAATTCCTCTTGCGGGAAAGGCGTCAGCAGAAGCCGCAAGCCCTCGATCTGCACGGGCGTGAGGACGCCGACCATCAGCGCGTAGTAATTCTTGATCGTGAGCAATTGCCCTTGGGAGACGTCTCCCAGCTCGGGATGCGTCGTTAGATAGATCGGCGCCGGGAATTCGGGCGTGAACTGGTCAGGGATATCGAAATCGACGTCAAAGCGCCGCAGGTCACGGTCCTCCTGGCGGTGGATTTCGTCGATTTGCTCGTTCGGAAAGACCTGCCCGCCGGTCGCCTGCTTGACATGGGGCAGCGGCATGAATCCGGCCGGCAGCAGCCCGCGGTCGCGGATCTGATCGGGTGTCATTTGAGCCAGGCTGCCCCAGGTTACGCCCTCCGGCAGCTTGACCCGCACCCCGCCTTGCACTGGCTTGCGGCCACCGGACATCATCATGCCGGGAATCGGACTATCCGACAGGTCGTAGCGCTGCTCGAAGACCTGCTGTTGCTGCCGCATCACCTCGGGCTTCGCGGCCTCGTCCGCCGCGCGGACCGTGGTCAAAGGCTCAGTGGGGAGTGGACGGTATGAGGCGTCCGGAGGGAGCTGATCGCCGACCGCGGGGACGGCAATTCAAAATGCGGCAAGCGGTATCGTTCGGAATGCCGACACTGGCGACCCTCCATCTGCATAGAAATCTGTTGCGAGTGTAAATCGCGCGACTGACACAATCGAGACACCCGTGGAATGTTCCTCCTTTGGGCCACAATAATTGGGTTGGTGTTAGCAATTGCATTAGGTACTGGGTACCTAGGGAGCCAGATATCGCGCAGCCCGGACGTCACCCGGATGGTCCAACGCAGCGCTAGCGCGCAGAAATCGCGCGGCAGTCGATCTGCGACCACCTCGGCTTGCATCGTACCGTGAAACGCCCTCGAAGCGGGGTAGTTTCGTAAGCTCTCGGAAGTCCGCGACATACTAAGCGAAGCGCGCCTTTCGAGACTAATCTTCAAGAAGCGGTTCGACGGCGATGTCCCGCGGCATTAACTTCCGCGAGTGAGCCAACCAGATGGCCTAGCTGATGTCCGGCGCGGGTGGCCTTTGCAGTCAGATAGCGAGCATTGTCGGTATGGACCGGCGCCTCGACCGGCATACGTCCAGTGATCTCAATCCCCGATCTAGCCAAGCCATCGAGTTTGGTCGGATTGTTAGTGAGCAACACGATGCGTCGGATTCCGAGCAGTTCCAGCATGCGGGCGGCGGTGCGGTA
>DASXGD010000223.1:0-10363 GCA_036489245.1 Occallatibacter sp.
GTGTATCGCGCTCATGGACGCCAGCGAGAAGCCGGCTACGAAGACCGCCAACATTCGCTTGCTCATTTCGCATCCTCGATCGGAGGTCCGTTCCACACCTGTTGCACGATCAGCCAACCACCCTCTTTGTTGCGCCGGTACACGGTCAAATAGCTGCCGGTGCTCTCCTGGCGTTTTCCAGTGGCACGGGTGATGAGAGTTTCCCGGAAGGTTCCGGAATCGTATGCCAGATCGCCGGACATCTCGGCCCGCTGCGAAGTGAAAACGGGATCGCTGTCGAAAGTTGCGGTAATGGTCTGGAAAACCTGTCGGATCGCCGCCCTTCCATGCACGCGATTCCCAAACCCTCGTTCCCCTGGTCCCATGTGCCGTCGTTCCCGGTCTTTAAAGCAGGATCTTCTTCGGCTTTCCTTGCTGCGCGTTGTAATTGGCGGGGCGGCCGATGCTGACATAGGTAAAGCCGTGATCGGCCATCTGCTGTGGCTTATAGAGATTGCGCCCGTCGATCACGATGGGAAAGCGCACGGCCCGGTTCAACTCCGCCAGATCGATCTCCGCGAATTCCTTCCAGTCGGTCAGGATCAGCACTGCGTCCGCGTCGTGGGCGGCTTCGTACAGGTTGGACGCATATTGCATCCTGTCGGAAGGAGGCAGCACATCCAGGGCACGTTCGGTGGCGGCGGGATCGTAAGCGGTCACGCATGCGCCGGCGTCGAGCAGCCTGCGGATCACATCAAGGGCGGGCGACTCGCGTATGTCGTCGGTATCGCCCTTGAAGGCCAGGCCGAGGGCAGCGAGCTTTTTGCCGCGAAGCGTCCAGAGGGCCGCGCGCACCTTGTTGAAGAACACGTCTCGTTGCGCGTCGTTGATACGGCGAACTTCTTCGAGCAGTTGAAAATTGAGCCCTTGCTGCTGCGCCACCCAGTGAAATGCAGCCACGTCTTTGGGGAAGCAGGAACCGCCATAACCCAGGCCCGCGCGCAGGAATTTGGGGCCGATACGGCTGTCGAGTCCGATCCCCGCGGCGATGTCTTCGATGTCGGCATCCACGCTTTCGGCAAGGTTGGCCACTGCATTGATGAACGAAATTTTCAACGCCAGGAATGCATTCGAGGCATGCTTGATGATTTCAGCGCTCTGCGGCGTGGTAACCAGCAACCTGGCGGGACGCGTCGGGCTGCACGCCCCCGCTAGCGCATCTGGCCGTTCGTAATAACTGCCGTCGGAGAGCGGTGCGTAGATACGCCTGAGTAAATCCGCAGCGCGCTCGGTCCCAGCCCCGACCACGATTCGGTCCGGATGAAGGAAGTCGAGTATGGCCGTGCCCTCGCGAAGGAATTCGGGATTTGACGCCACATCGAAGTGGTCGGGCTCGACCCCGTGCCGGTGCAGTACGCGCCGGATCCATTCGTTGGTATAGACCGGAACGGTGCTCTTCTCCACGATGACTTTGTAGCTGGTGATCGCGCGCGCGATCTCTGCGACCACAGCCTCGACGTAGGAGAGATCAGCTGCACCCGTCTCGCCCTGGGGCGTACCGACAGCGATGAAGATGGCATCGCTCCGCTCCACACCGTCGGTCAAATTGGCAGTGAAATCGACGCCTCGCCCCAGGTGTTTGCCGAGTAGTTCTGGCAAATGCGCCTCATAAATCGGAACCCCGCCCTCGCGCAGGGTCTTTACTTTGGCTTCATCGTTATCGACACAGGTGACCTGGTGGCCCATCTCGGCGAAGCAAACCGCCGCGACAAGCCCAACATATCCGGACCCGATCACACAGATGGAGACTGATTTCTGCATGCGCTGGTGTTTCTCCTGCGCTCTGCACCGCAGAGCCTGGTTGTTGGTTGCTGCTTTACCGGCCGATCGAAAGGGGCGATAGTGTGGTCATATCTAATGCGTTGTTTCCATTATAAGCCGGGTCGATTTTGCTCCTGGCTGCCCGATCGCACGAATAATCCAGGGAGGGATTCGGTCATGCGCCCTCCGGCTGGCACTGAGATTGCGGGTATAATCGGACCCATGGCGGCGCCCGTACAAACCGGCCTCCCCGAGCCGGCTGCTGACACACACTCGAAGCTGGAAGCGCTCGAGGCGCAACTCCGGCAACTGGGCAGCGTGATGATCGCCTACTCCGGCGGAGTGGATTCGGCGTTTCTGGCCGCCACGGCGCACCGGGTGCTGGGCGACCGGATGCTGGCCGTGCTGGCCGACTCGCCCTCCCTCGCCCGCCGCGACATGGAGCAGGCTGGCGCCTTCGCCAAATCCATCGCAATGCCGCTGCGCGTCATTCTTACCGAGGAACTCGAGAAGCCCGAGTACCAACGCAACGACGCCAACCGCTGTTTCCACTGCAAGACCGAGCTTTTCGAGGGAATGAAGGCTCTCGGCGCCGAGCTCGGCTATACCAACATCGCCTACGGCATGAATGCCGACGACACCCGCGACTTCCGGCCGGGACAGCGCGCGGCGCAGCAACACGACGTGCTCGCACCGCTGGCCGATGCCGGTTTGACCAAGGTCGAAGTGCGGACTCTCGCCAGGGCCGCCGGGTATTCGCTGTGGGACCGTCCTGCGGCACCCTGCCTTTCCTCGCGCGTCGAATACGGCCGCACGGTTACGCGCGAAGTGCTCCAGCAGGTAGAGCGCGCCGAAGAAAGCATGCGGCAACTCGGCTTCCGCGAATTTCGCGTCCGCCACCACGGAGACCTGGCCCGGGTAGAGATTGCGCGCGCCGAAATGCAGAAGGCACTTTCGATGGAAACACTCGACGCTATCACTGCCGCACTGCGCAGCGCCGGCTTTCAATACGTCACGCTCGATTGCGCCGGCTTCCGTTCCGGCTCGCTGAACGCTGTTCTTCCCGCCGATGTGCTCTTGCGCCGCGGCGCCTAGCGAGTCTGCACACTGCCCAGAGGGGCAAATACCGTAAAATCACCCTCGATGCGAATTGCATATCTGGACTGCTTCTCCGGCATCAGCGGCGACATGTTGCTGGGCGCGATGGTCGATGCCGGCGTTCCCCTGAGTCTTTTTTCCGACACTGCGAGCGCACTCGACGTGGGTGCCACACTCGAAGCGCACAAGGTGATGCGCGGCGGCCTGAGCGCAACCCAGGTCGCGGTGATTAGTAGCGAGAGTGCGGCACCCGAACCGGCGCCCACGGCTTATGATGCTCACTCCCACCACGAACATTCCCATCACGAACACGTACATTCCGATTCGGACCCGCACTCCCACGAGCACTCGCACGAACATGGGCACACCCACGAGCACGCCCACGAGCACACGCATCATCGTTCTCTTTCGACCATTCTGGGCATCATCGGTTCCGCTCCTCTCGCCGAGATTGTGAAGGACCGCGCCGGGCGCGCGTTTCAATTGCTAGGCGAAGCCGAAGCGGGCATTCATTCCATTCCGATTGAGCAAGTCCACTTTCACGAAGTCGGCGCTGTCGACACAATCGTGGACCTCGTTTGCGCAGCCGCAGGTGCCGCAGCGCTTGGCATCGATCGCTGGATGGCTTCGCCGCTCAATGTCGGCAGCGGCACCGTTCGTTGCGCGCACGGCACGTTGCCCGTACCCGCGCCCGCCACGCTCGCGCTACTCCGCGATGCTCCCATCTATTCGGCCGGTCCGCCGATGGAGCGCGTTACTCCGACCGGTGCGACTATCCTGCGGATGCTTGATGTTCAATACGCCGCGCTGCCGGCCTTGCGTGTGTCCGCCACCGGATATGGAGCGGGTGGGCGCGAAACTCCAGGAGAGCCCAACGTGCTGCGCCTTCTGGTTGGCGAAGGCTCCGATGCCGTCCATTCCCATTCCACGGTCGAGCCCATCGCGGTCATCGAAACCGTGATCGACGATTCCACACCGCAGTTGCTCGCCTACGTCAGCGAGTTACTGCTGGCCGCCGGTGCGTGGGATGTGTACCGAGTTCCCGTGCAAATGAAGAAAGGCCGCACGGGGGTGCAGTTGACAGTGCTCGCGAGCACTGAGCTTTTGCCGGCTCTCCGCGACCTGCTGTTCCGCGAGACGACCACCATCGGCCTCCACTGGCGCACCGAAAACAAGATCTCCCTCGAGCGCGAGTTCGCCACGGTCGAGACAGAGTGGGGCCCGGTGCGGATGAAGGTCGCGCGCTGGCCCTCGGGCGAAGTGGCCAACGCCTCGCCTGAATATGAAGATTGCCGCAAGCTCGCCGCGCAGCACGCCGTGCCGCTCAAGCAGGTGATGCAGGAAGCCGTGCGACTCTATGCCGCCGGCGCCAATGCCACAGGAAAGGACCACCGATGAATCGAGCGCAGATCGAGGCGCTATTACAGGAAGTGAGCCAAGGTCGCACCGCCGTGGCCGAAGCCATGGACCGCCTGCGCGACATGCCCTTCGAGGATCTGGGATTTGCCAAACTCGATCATCATCGCGCCCTGCGCACAGGCATGCCCGAGGTGATTTTCGCATCGGGCAAAACCGCCGCGCAGGTCGCGACCATCTTTGCGCGCATGGCAGCCGCGGGCGGAAACGTCCTTGCCACCCGCGCCACGCGCGAATGCTTCGATGCGGTCGTTGCGGCCGAACCGCGCGCCATCTACCATGAAACCGCCCGCGCCATTACGCTCGTCCAGGCCCCGGCCATCCCGGGGAAGGGGACCGTGGCGGTAGTGTGCGCCGGAACCAGCGATCTGCCGATCGCGGAGGAAGCGGCAATTACCGCGCGCCTGATGGGCAACCCCGTTGAGTTGATCGCCGACGTCGGTGTCGCCGGCATTCATCGTCTTCTCGCCCAGCGCACGTCGCTGCAGTCCGCGCGCGTGCTCATCGTCTGCGCCGGGATGGAAGGCGCTCTTCCCACCGTAGTTGGCGGCCTCGTCAACGCTCCAGTGATCGCCGTTCCCACCAGCGTAGGCTATGGAGCCTCGTTCGGGGGCGTCGCGGCGCTGCTGGGTATGTTGAACACCTGCTCGCCCAACGTCTGCGTGGTCAACATCGACAACGGCTTTGGCGCCGCGTGCATTGCCACGCTCATCAACCGACTGTGACAAACAAATGACAGGCGACGACGCCAATCGGGGCATGCAAAAGCTAGTAGCTAATTGCTAGAAGCTAGGAGCTGCCTTTAACCCACTCCCCGCCGCGCATCAGCGGTTCAGCAGCGCCCGTCGCGGTGATCCCGTCGATGTCGAGCTTCTCCGATCCGATCATCCAATCCACGTGGATGAGGCTGTCGTTGGCACCTTTCGCGGCCAGTTCCTGCGGCGAGAGCTTTTCTCCGTCGCGCAGGCACGACGTGTACGCCTGCCCCAATGCGATGTGCGAAGCGGCGTTCTCATCGAAGAGAGTATTGAAGAAGAGAAGCCCGCTCGAGGCGATGGGAGAGGAATGCGGAACCAGGGCCACTTCGCCCAGGCGCCCGGCGCCATCATCGGTGTCAATCAGCTTCTGCAGTACTTCCTGGCCGCGGGTGGCTCGCGCCTCCACGATGCGCCCCTTCTCGAAGCGCACCTGGATGCCCTCGATCATGGTTCCCTGATACGACAATGGCTTGGTGGCCGTAACCGTTCCCTCAGCGCGGTCCTTGTGGGGCGTGGTGAAGATCTCCTCGGTGGGCATGTTGGGAATGCAATAGCGCCCATTGCCCGCGGTGGTGCCGCCGCCCAGCCAGAGGTGGTCGTCGGCCAGGCCGAGGCGGAAGTCGGTGCCGGGTCCCCGATACTGGAGCGCGGCATAGCGCTTCCCGTTCATGAAGCTCGCGCGCCGGTGCAGTTCAGCGTCGTGGGCTTTCCAGTTGGCCACCGGGTCGTCGACGTTGATGCGGGAAGTGGCGAAGATCGCGTCCCATAACTGCTCCATCGCGTTCGAAGGCGTGGCGTCGGGAAACATGGCGGCAGCCCACGCGGGGGTTGCGCTGGCCACGATCGTCCAGTTGATCTCATGCCGCGTAATCAGTTCCAGAGCCGGGCGATAGGCCTTGGAAACCGCCCGGTTAGCCCGTCCCACCCTGGCCGGATCTTCGTTCGAAAGCAGCAGCGGATTGGCTCCCGTGATTGCAAGCCGCGCTGCACCGCTCTTGAAAGCCGAGCCCATTCCGTCGTACAGCCAGCCGGCGGCCCGGTCGAAGGCCGAGTCGGGTGCGAAGCGGTACCGCATCAGGGCCGCTTCGTCGTCCGTGTACAGGGTCGTGACGAGGGATGCGCCGGTGCGGTAGGCTTGCTCTGTAATGCGCCGCGCCAGGGGGACCGCTTCGAGCGGCGCGGTCATCACCAACTCCTGCCCGGAGTTGAGGCCAAGTCCAACTTCGATCGCTACCCGTGCCAGCTGATCGAGCTTTTGTTCAAAAGTGAGTGCTTGCGCAACAGTCGCCATCATGCAGCCATTGTAAGGGGGTGCACCGCTGTCCCGCCTCCCCGATCCCCAGGTGAAAATGGAACCGAAACTATTTCCGTAGTGGAGTGTTCAACCAACTGTCTCTACTGGAATCCGGCTACCCGATTCTTCAGTTGAAATGGAGCAAGTCCCGGTAACTCTGTTTGCCCGCTCGCACTTGCGCAGCACCCGCAGGCGAGGTTCCGGCGTCCAGCTCGGAGATCCGTCAGCACGACACAGCCAAATTGGAGAATTGCTCTTGACACTTCGCTCCAGAGCCGGGACGCCTTATACTGGGACTGCTCAGGGTTCTCCGCTTACTCCAGTCATGTTGCGGATCGTGTTTATTGTTCTTGTGTTGACAGCACTGGCCGCAACATCGGCCGCCGCATCGCCGGTTGTACCGTCGAGCGCGCATCGGCTTGCCCACGGCCCGGCGGCTCATCCGAAATCTATCCATCAGTCGACCCGCCAGTCTGCCGCCCGATCGTCCGCTCATCGTCAAGCCCATTCGGCCGAATATCGGGCGGGCTATCGCGGTCACTCATCGAAGTCGCTCCATAAAGCATCGTCAGCCCATGTCGCGCCCTCACGAGCCACCCACACTTCCGCGCGGCACGTTTCTTCGCAGGCGTCGATCCGGCCCGCCTCAATCGAGCGCACCCGGTTGGTCATGCCGCCGCCGCTCAAAGGCTCATTCGAATCCCTTGCCCGCCAGAACGAGCGCGCCGAAGCAGACGGGTTGGAGCGCATTCTCGACGAGGATGACCTGACCACCCGCATCGAGCAGAAACTCCTGGTTCCTGTCCCGGCCTCGTCAGGTCTGCTGGTCAATACCAATCTGAGCGAAAGTCACCGTTACTGCCGTCCCTGGACCGCCGATTTTCTCGGTGACTTGGCCGCCGCCCACTCGGCCCGGTTCCATAAACCCATTCAAGTCAGCTCCGCGGTGCGCACAGTCGAATATCAGCAGCAACTTATGATGGTGAATGGCAACGCCGCTGCCGCCGAGGGGGACATTGTCAGCCCCCATCTCACCGGGGGAACTGTCGACGTCGTCAAGCAGGGCATGACCCGCCAGGAACTGGGCTGGATGCGCAACTGGCTGCTGGCCCAGCAACTTGCCGGCACCATCGATGTCGAAGAGGAATTCCGCCAGCCCTGTTTCCACATCACGGTCTACAAAAACTACGCGTCGCCTCCTCCCTCGCTTGCCCGGACTCCTCGACGTCGCCATCCCGCTGCGGCGGCCCAGATCGCGTCCGAAAGCAAATAAGCACCTCTTCCCGCGCGTACTTGGGAAAATAATGCCGAATCGTCTGGTTTCGGGGTACAATCGCGGGCGAATGCGCTTCCATGTCCGGCCTGCCTCCCTGAGTGGGCGGCTGTTCGCCTGAAAAAGATGCAACCCACGGGAAGCATTGCGGCTTAACAGGTCAAATCGAAGCGCACCGGTACTGGAACCGATTTTCATCGAGAGGCGGAACATGAGTGACGTTGGCATTCAACCCGGGGCCGATGTGACCCCGGGACTGTCCCAGTGGCAGCGCGTAGTCAACATTTTTACGGCGCCGTCGAAGACCTTTGAAGACATCAAGCGCGGCCACAAAAGCTGGTGGATGCCTTTCCTGATCTCGGTCGTGGCAGGCTATCTCCTGTTTGCCGTGGTCTATACAAAGATCGGAATGGCAACGGTATCGGAAAACCAGATGAAAATGGACCCCAAGACCGAAGAGCGGATGGCGAATATGACACCGGATCAGCGTGCTGGGGCAGAGAAGATCTCGGTGGCGTTCACCCAGGGGATTTTTATCGCTAACCCGCTCCTGGTGCTGGCGTTCGTTGCCGGAGGCTCGCTCGTCCTGTGGGGCACTGTCAACTTCGCTTTCGGCGGCAAGGCGACCTACGGATCGGTGTTCGCTGCCTGGATGTTTGCCGGTCTTCCCGGCGTCATCAAGGTTCTGCTGGGGATTATCGTCATTTATGCAGGGATGGCGCCGGAATCGTTCAACATACGAAACTTCGCACCGACCAATGCGGGCGCTTTCCTCAATCCCGCGGATACCAACAAAGTGCTTTATTCTTTTGCGACTTCACTTGATGCGATCACTATCTGGACGCTGGTCCTGATGGGAATCGGTGTCTCTATCGTGGCCGGCGTGAAGCGCACTTCCGGCTACATCGCGGTATTCGGTTGGTGGGCAATCATCGTCCTCGTGGGCGTTGTCTGGGCCGCTGCCATGGGCTAGTCAAAACCAGTCCCGGCAGGAAAAAAGGCGCGCAGGCCCCAACGCCTGCGCGCCTTTTTCTCCCCGGTTCCCAGCCGCTGTCCTCAGGCCCCGCCTTCGTCCCACCGCCGCATAATCAAGGTGGCGTTGATCCCGCCGAACCCGAAGGAATTCGACAGGGCCACATCGAAGGTGTGCGGAACGGCCTTGTTCGGCACGTAGTCCAGCCTGCATTCGGGGTCCACATTGTCCAGGTTGATCGTGGGCGGCAGCATCTGGTGCTGCAGAGCCAGCACGGTGATCCCTGCTTCCAGCCCGCCCGCGCCGCCCAGCAGGTGGCCGGTCATGGACTTGGTTCCGCTTACCTTCAGCTTTCCGCTCAACGCCTGTTCGCCGAACACCACCTCGATGGCCTGCGACTCGTTGCCATCACCGGCGGGTGTTGAGGTGGCATGGGCATTGACGTAGCCCACTTCCTCCGGTGCGATTCCGGCGTCGTTCAGTGCTGCCCGCATGCTGCGCTGGGCTCCCGCACCTTCCGGGGCGATCCCCGTCATGTGGTAGGCATCGGCGCTCATCCCGTAGCCGATCACCTCGGCCAGGATCTTTGCCCCGCGCTTACGCGCAAACTCCAGTTCCTCCAGGATCACAATTCCGGCGCCCTCGCCGATCACAAATCCATCGCGGTCCTTGTCGAACGGACGGCTGGCCTTTTCGGGCTCGTCGTTGCGTGTCGACAAGGCGCGCATCGCGGCAAATCCACCCACGGATAATGATGTGACGGCGGCTTCTGACCCCCCGGCGATCATCACATCGGCGTCGCCGTGCATGATCATGCGCACCGAGTCGCCAATGGAGTTCGCAGAGGTGGCGCACGCCGTTGCGGTGGCTGAAATCGGCCCGCGGGCTCCGTAACGGATGCTCAACTGCCCCGCCGCCATGTTTACAATCGTCGCGGGAATGAAGAAGGGTGAGATCTTGCGCGGGCCGCCCTGCAACAGGTTGGCGTGCTCCCGCTCGATAATCTCGAATCCGCCGATCCCGGAGCCGATGAACACCCCCACCCGGTCGGCAATTTCGGGCGTCACTTCCAGGCCGGACTGGGTTATGGCTTCCTGGGTTGCCGCAAAGGCAAAATGAATGAAGCGCCCCATCTTGCGCGCTTCCTTCTTGTCCACGAAGTTCAGCGGGTCGAAGTTCTTGACCTCGCAGGCAAAGGTCACGGAAAAGCCAGTGGTGTCGAAGCCCCGGATGGGCGCCGCACCACTGGCTCCTGCCAATAACTGCTGCCACACCTCGGGGGCGGTGTTGCCCACACCGCATACCAGCCCAATGCCGGTAATGACGACTCTTCGGCTCACCGGCTACTTGCCTTTCGCGGTCTTTTCGTTCTTTTCGATGTACTCGATGGCGTCTTTGACGGTCTTGATCTTTTCCGCGTCTTCGTCGGGAATCTCCAGGTCGAATGCTTCTTCGAACTGCATTACCAGTTCCACAACGTCCAGCGAGTCCGCGCCCAAGTCCTCCTGGAAGCTCGCTCCAGGAGTCACCTCGGCCTCATCCACCTGCAGTTGTTCCACAATGATCTGCTTGACTTTCTCTTCCACCGCCATGCGCGTGTCTCCTCGTTTACTTCGAATCTCTGGGAATCTTTCAGGGCTTCATTCCAATCAGGTTCCGCGTGCCTACAATACCGGCCCGCGGCTGGGGAACACAACTCGCGTGCACAAAAAAACACGCCTTGCCCCGAAAGTCCAAGTCTATCAAAGGAT
>DASXGD010000313.1:0-2032 GCA_036489245.1 Occallatibacter sp.
AACAGCACGTGAATTCAGAGGCTTGCGGCACCATAGATCCCGGCCTGCGCCGGGATGACGGCAGGAGCGCCATCACCGTTTGCACCAAAAAGGAGATGCATCTGCGCCCCCCGGTGCGAGCACCGATTGGATTACAGCCTCGAAAGCGGGGGTCCAGGGCTTGCCCCGGCGTGAACCTGATCGTTACCCAAGTGTGCATCGGACAATCAGGACCACCCGCTGGCGATGGCCGAATCGAGAACGGCGGCAAAAAAGCTGCATCGATGCCGTGCGTGCTTCGAGACGCGCTCTGTGAGCGCCCTCAGCATGAGGTCTGTTCTTGATGGTATTACGAAAATTCCTCAACCTGAGGAGGCCGCGCAGCGGCCGTCTCGAAGGCCGCATGGTGCTGATCCAGCCCGCCTCTGCGGCCTCCGTGACCTCCGCGGAGGACTTACATGGGACGACTGTGCTCAGACCTACTTGTGGGTAAAGGTGGGGGCTTGAACAGGGGGCAGCCGCTTCAGTCCTGGGTCCCTGGGTTCCCGCATTCGCCCAGGGCTGTCCGGGGAAAGTTTTGCGCCGGCAAAAAGTGGAGGATCGCCACGTCCGCCTTCGTCTTGGCCGGGCTTGACCAGGCTTGACCCGGCCATCCACGCCTGTGACGCCTGCAACGAAGACGTGGGTACGCGGGACAAGCCCGCGCAAGACGGCTTTGCTTTGTCCAGCACGGAGTTCGAACGCGCCATGCTTGAAGCCGGAGCTTCCCGGACAGCCCTGCGCGTTCGCGGGAATGACTAATAAATTAGTGAAATTCCGACATTCGCTGTCAGTCGACCTCTGGGGGCATCAAGCCGCCCCGCTGGCGATTCGGTTCTTTGGAGCAAAGCGGGACGGTCAGCACAGCGCTGCTGTACGATTACCGGCCGGGATATTTTTCGCATTCAGCTCCCGCTTCGCCGAAAAATTCGACGCATTGCGCCCGCGTCACTGGGCCCGCTCCTTTGATCTTGCTGGCGACGTAGTCGGCCACGGCATCGATCTCGTAGGTCTGCAGCGTGGTTGGGGCACGGATCGGCTCCAGGTCGCCGAGATCCTCGGCAGTCATGTCGTAGCAGCGCTTGTCGGTATAGGCGAAGCGGTCAAAATGGGGCATCGGGGTTCCCGGCCGCCCGCACTGTATGGTCTCACGAATCTGATCGCGGGTGAGCTGCGTCTCGCGCAGCGAGGGCGCGTTGCCTTCTGAGTGGAAGCCGGAGGGGAAGCCGTCCCCCGCCCACCCGTGGCACGTCGGACACCCGGCCTTGCTCTTCCAGATCCTTTCTCCGTTGGCCATATCCTCGGCCACGGCCGTGGGCGTTGCTTCTAAAAAACCCGCCATCGCCACAATAGTCATCGCGGCAAACGCAGTAGCGCAAGAAATCGTGGCACCAGAACGGCCATGGCAACGGATCATGGACGCTCCACGAAAATGCCGGCAGCCCTCCGAAACTCAGCCGGCATCAGAAACTTTCCCTGCCAAAGACCGAGCTTTTCCTCTTTGGCCGCAGCCTCGGCTGCGACATAGTCCGTCGTCTCGCTGGGCCTGGCGACGGCGTAGCCCTTGCGAACGAGTTGTTCGTTTAGGCTCTGGCCGTTGATGTTACAGCGAGCGAGGAGGCGACCGTAGACGTCAGGTTCGCCGATCACGTCGCAGGTTACCGGGCCTTGATCGACCAAGATCTCGAGGGCGCGCACCGCCGCCGCCCAACACTGCCAGATTTTGCCGTCGATCGTGCAATTCTGCTTGCGCATCACCGAGTCGATGCCGAACAGCATGACGCGTTGGCCGTTGACCTCGATCACCGTGGAATCGACCGCGTTGGCCGGCCCGGCGATTTGGTTTGCCTCGACCGGATTGGCGAGCATCACCACGACCAGCGACAGGAGCACCCTAATCATTCTCCCTCCCCCGCCGAAGGTCGTCGTTTGTGGCCGGTTGCCCGAATTTATAGCCAAATTTATAGACTGCCGCGCTGCCAACACAATCAGTTCCGGCCGGCCGCGGATGCAT
>DASXGD010000337.1:0-2578 GCA_036489245.1 Occallatibacter sp.
AGCCAGATAAAGCTCACTTATTGTCCATGGCGGAAAGCCGGAAGGTGATGGTGCCCCAGAAGAGGCGGGCCCGCATCTGGACGGGCAGATGGCGCTCGTCGTCGGTGTACCAGATCCAGATATTGCCGCGGTTTTTGACCACCCCGGCATCCGCTGTCGGCTGGACCCGGACGGTTTTGAACGTTCCCAGGGGTGTCTTGATTTCTTCCTTGCCTTCCACCTTCATGGTTACAGGGACGGTGTGCAGCGCGTCGACAACCGGGATCACGAAGGTTTTGCCTACTTCCATGGGCTGCGAAGCGGCAAAGAACATGCCGGAGAGCAGGTCAGTGACGCAGCCGGAGATAGGCGTCTCGACGTGCTTGGACTGACCCTTCACCACGTTCTTCTCATCGAGGATGGATTTGGACTGGGCGTAATCGAGCTTCAGAGTCGAATTGATCTGCCGCCGTCCTTCGACGGTCTGCTTGTCGAATTCGGCCGTGCAGCCGGTATTGCGGTCGAAGTTCGCCTGAAAGTGGTCACTGACATGGAAGAGCAGATTGATCGCGCCGCTGGTGTCGGCGTTGGCCGTTATCCGCTCCGTGTCTCCGTTGGCTTCAAAATGAACGACCGCGGTCCCGGCGGAAAAGACACGCCAGTCAACGGAATAGGTGAGGGTCTGCTTCTGGGGAAAGGCGAATCCGGCCCGGAGCGGGGGCAAGGCCGGAGCAGGAGAAGCGGGCGCTGGGGCTGGTGGAGGTTGTTGACCGCGTGAGACATCCGCGCACACGAGGGCACAAAAAATGATCATTGCAGTCGTGCGGGTCTTCACCGGTTTGGCGAGGCTCCTTTTATCTTTGACGGTCGGAGCTTGAACTCGTTCATGGCCGCCCGTGCAACATGTGAATGATGGCCGGTCGAAGGAGGACCAGGCTAATGTATAGCAGCAGTACACCCAAAAGAGCATTGTACTCGCGGTGCTTACGGTAGAGGTCCCAGGCGAAGTGGCCGCTGCCATCGTCCGCGGATCCGTTCCCGGGTCCGAAACGGGGGAAGAACCGGGGGACGCGGCGGCAGTAGACTTCGAAGCCCGGGAAAGTGCCGCGCAGGAAGCGCTCTTCAGACGCGATGACCGGCACGTAAATCGCCAGGAACCCGACCGCCAGCAACAGCGCCACGGGCCAACTGAGAAGCGCCACGGCAAAGCCGCCTGCGATCAGCATGGACCCGAGGTACAACGGGTTTCTGGTCCAAGCGTAGGGGCCGGAGGTGGTCAGTTCCTGATTCTTTTTCACATATCCTGACGCGTAGCCGCGCAGCCACAGACCCGGCACGACCAGAACCAGGCTCCACGCGACGGCCGCGGGCTGCGGCGCCCGCCGGCTCAACTCAAAGAGATAGAGAGCAGCGGTGAGGAAGCCGAGGGGGACGCGGATGCGGCGGGCAATGCGCTGCCAGCGTGTGATCCAGTCCGCGGGACCGATGTTCGCGCTCATGCCGGGGTTTCCTCACCCAGGAGGGACTGGGCAGCCTCAAGCACGGCGTCGGGGGTAATGGTGAGCAGGCCCGCTTCCGGCTGGGCGCGGCGGCTGTGGTCGCGCCGGCTCAGGGGACTGCGCAGCACCCGCACCCGGGATCCGAAGGGGCCGTTGCGCGCCGGATCGGTAGGGCCGTAGATGCCCACCACCGGCCGCGCCAGTGCGGAAGCGAGGTGAACCGGGCCGGTGTCACCGCCAATCACCAGGGCCACCCGGCGGGTGAGGGCTACCAGTTGGGAAAGGGTGCTGATGAGCGGCCGGGCTGCGCCGTGCGACTGCGCGGCGATGGCGTTGGCCAGCGCCTCCTCGCCAGGGCCGGCATTTACCAGAACGCAATCGCCTCGGGCGGCGAGGGCCGCGGCCACTGCCGCATATCGTTCCACCGGCCAGCGTTTGGCGCCCCACCCGGCACCGGGGTTCAGGAGCAGCACCGGCTGCCGGGCGCAGGAAGCGAGGAAGGCATCGCACCAGGCTTCGGCTGCGGGATCGACGGGAAGCAAAGGCGGGAGCGGGGCGAGATCGTCTCCGGCCACGGCGGAGGCCAGTTCTATATCCTGTTCGATCACGTGGGTGCCGCGGGTGGGAACACGTTCGGTGAACCACCACCGCGCTGCCCACTCGCGGGGCCGCGATTCCCCCACCCGGCGGCGGCATCCGGCCATCTGCCCGATCACCGCCGAGCGGACGGCTCCCTGGAAATCGAGAACGGCGTCGTAGTGACAGCTCTTCAGGACAGTGCGCAAGCTGCTGATTTCATGGCGCGTATTGAAACTGAACGGGTGATGGCGCCAGGCCTTGGTCGAGGCCAGATGGAGGTGATCGACGAGGGGCTGGGCGGGGCCGCGGCTGAAATTGCCCGTCTCGCAGTGGGCGGACAGCAGGGCGCACCAGGCCGGTTCCACGACCCAGTCGATGACCCAGCCGGGATGGGCCTGGCGGAGAGCCGTGACCGCCGGCAGCGCGTGCAGGACGTCGCCCATCGCGCCCAGCCGAACCACGAGCAAGCGGAACGTGGATTGGGTGTGCAAACACCGATTTTCTCATAGGGGCGGGCGGGG
>DASXGD010000354.1:0-4833 GCA_036489245.1 Occallatibacter sp.
CGCAGCCTTGGTCTCGTCATTGCGCAAAATGCGCGCGCTTTTGCAGTTTCTTTCGAGCGGTTTTCCAGACTAGAGGTGGAAGCGAGGTGCGGCGTGAGGAAGAAACCCGGGGCACTGAAAGAATTCGGCTTCGTTATGAACCGTCAGAAACCCAAAATCGGCCCTTTTGGACCGTTTATATTCGCGGGATGGCTGCGCATATCTTCATTTTGTTCAGCAACTTGCAGAGGATAATTCGAACAAAATGAGGGTACCCCTCCCCCCCCGTACTGTGAAACTGTGAAACTGTGAGTCGATCGTTTCGATCGAGCCACGACTCGAGCTTTCAGAACTCGTGAAAAATCCAGACTACGGTTCAGCGCAGGAAAAGTTGGCCCCGTCGTTGGTATCCCCGGATCCCTTGTATTTCGGCACCCTGGGATAGGGGCACAGCGGGCGCGTCATCACCGGCTTCATCGCGCCGTTCTCACCCGGCGCATATTTGGTCGCGAACACGTCTTCGGACGGCGAGCCCTTTTCAACCCAGTCCTGGAGCGAATCGAACAGGCCGTATTTCGGCCCCTTTGCCGTCTCCATTCCGAACTGTCCGAAGGCGCTGGGGCCCGGCCCGCCAGTGCAATGCTCCACGCCGGGAGCCATGTAGAGCCGGACGAAGGAGTTCACCTTTTCTCCGCCCATGGTCTTCTGCACCTGGTTGAAATACGCCACGGTGTTTTGGGCAGGAATGGCCGCATCATCCCACCCGTGATACAGAATGAGCTTGCCTCCGCGGGCGGCGAAGCGGCCGAGATCCGGGTTGGTAGAATCGAGATCCGCCGCGGTCTTTTCCTTCGATTGGCGCAGGGTCGCGTCCACGTCGGCACTCAGCACGTTCCACTTCGGAACGCCGGTCACGATATAGCGGAAGTTGTTACGCACAAATCGCGCCCCAACGGACGCCTCGGGGCCCTCGCCGATAACCCACTCCCGCCAGCCTGTCTCGTCTCCAATCGAAAAGCCGGGAAAGAAGACGAGGCCCTGCGCGTCCCTGGCCCCGCCATACAACGCCTTCAAGGCCGCTACCTGCGGCGGAGTGAGGCATTCGTTCGTATCTTCGCTTTTACACTGAAGCACCGCAGGATCGAATCGGCATTTTGTAGGGTCGTTGATGATCCCGTCCTTCACGCCATCGAGTTGATCGCAGGCGGCGAGCGCCGCCTTCTGAATGGCGGCGAGCTTGGCAACGGGGATGTAGGCGTGCGGATCCCCGATCAAAGCCTGAAGATCAGCGACTCCCGCGGTGAGCAATGTCGACCAGGCGTTGGCTGGAGCGCCGGCCAGGATGCCGTCGTAGTCCTCTGGAAATCGCTCCGCCTCCATCAAGGCTTCGCGGCCGCCGTCGGAACACGCATCGAAGTAAGACTTCTGCGCCGTTTTGCCGTAGTAAGCCGAGATGATCTGCCTGGCGCGTTCGGTCATGAGGTGAATGGCGCGCCACCCGAAGTCTTTGACTTTCTCGGGATGACCGAAGGCCCAGCTTGCGTCCGTGCCTTCGCCCTGGTGGCCCGCATCGGTACCGGCAGAGGCAAATCCGCGGCGCAGATAGCTCGCCAGTTGGGGATAGTAGATCGAGCCCGCGAATCCGCCGTTTCCCGTGCCGAGGAAGCGCCCGTTCCAATCCTGTTCCGGCATCCACACTTCAAAATGGATTGCGGAGTCGCTGGTGGGGCGCGCGACCCCCGCCACCCGGCAGAAGGCCGGCAATCCCTGCACCGGGGGCGCCTGATCGGAAACCGCGAGCGTCCCCGAGGTGACCGCCTCGGCGACCAGGATGGTGGTGTTCTCAAGCGCGAGGTTCTTCAGGGCGCCGCAATCCGCAGCACGCAGAATGGTGCAGGCGGATCCAAGCAAACAGACAATTCCCCACCACGTTCGAATCATGCAGATCGTCCACCTTTCCTGGGGGCCGGTTTCCTTGCAGCCGGTTTTAGGTCCGAGCCTTTATATCAGAGGAGTCCTCTATCTCAACTGGACGGGCTTTTCTTTGATGCATGCCGCAAAGAAATCCCGTGCGCGCTGGTATTATTTCAACCATTAACCCAAGGGTTGCCTCCCCATCGATCGCTTGTCATGAGTGACGGATATCGGAAGTCAAGAAGAAAGCGATCGTTTAAACCGACGGTTTTTGTAAAAAATTCGGTGACCGGCTGAAGCTTCCCAGGATGCCTTGCCTTCTGTTCAGTCGATTAGCCTGCACAACATCATCCCAATCTCGAAACAGGAGCGCACCCATGTATCGGATGCTCTTGGGTACGGGACTCTTGCTCTGCGGACTGTTTCAACAGGAAGCAATTCTGCGCGCACAGGAACCGGCCTTCATCAGTGGCGACGAAGCTGTTCGATTCGAACAAGCCCCGGGCTTTTTCCATTACGCAGCGTTATGCAGGACGGCGACGGAATTCAGCGCTGCCATGCATCCCGCCCGATTGCCGCGGGAATCGACGGAGTCGGCCGTCTGCTGGTACGTCAAAGCGACAAAGATGCGCAACGACAGCGGGAAAGTTGATGGTTCGCCGATGGTGGATGGCAAGCTCGTCATTTCCGCGCACCATGTCCGGTTCATCCCCCACGATCCCCAACTTGCGGACCTGTATGTGGACTTTCATCCGGAAGAAACCGAACTAATCCATCATCCGGGACAAGTGTTCGCAGCTCTCGGAACCACGAAGATCCTGGTTGCCTTCAGGTTCAGCAAACTATGCCCGACGTGCGCTCCGGGAACGCCAATTCCTGCAGGTACGAACCCAGCGCTTCTTGACCAGGAATTCCAGCTCATCCTCGACGGCATCAAGCACTTCGACTCCTCCTATCACCGGATTTATGCTCTGAGCGCGAAGATCCGGGTAGAGGTTCGGGCGCAGAATCAGCCGGGCACGAACGACGTTCCCGAGGCGATGCGGCTTTACTCCGACGTCAACCGGCAGTTAGCGGAGGTTTGTCCAGAGCCGGCCAAGGCGTGCATCCGCAGCTACGCGGTGTATCAGACATGTATCGCCGATCATGGGGGCGCGAAGTGCGGAGCGACGCCAAATTGCTCGGCGGCCTGTCCGGTGGCGCCGAGCCAGGTGCAGAATTTCAAGGCCCGGGCATGCGTGCAACTCGACCAGCAAGGCGCGAGCCTGATTCCCGACTGGACGGAGGTTGTGCGCCGTAAGGATGCGGCGAGTGTGCCGTTACGGCCTTTGCCGCCGGGTGTCCTTGATATCCAGTTCACGTCCGGTCCGAATGCGCCGGCCGGCGTCGGATGCAGCGTGCAAGCGTCCTACATTCGGGCTTCGAATCCGGGAGTTGAGGTGGCGGGTTCGGCGGGTTCAGCCGCAGCAATCCGCGCCGCTAAACCGATTGCGGTTCCCGCTGCGAAAGCCAATACGACCGCCGCCACAACGGCCAACATCGTTTCTCCACCAAAGCCCAGCGCCCCTTCATCCGAGAGGCACACTACCGTCGCTGCTGCCGCACCCGGCACCGCCACCGCCAGGCCGAGCGTGGTCCCTCCTGCGAAACCCAGCGCAGCTGCCGCCGCGAAGCCGAGCACTGCTTCCGCGGCGAAACCTGCGCCGGTTCCGGCGGAAAGACCCAGCACCATGGCTTCAGCGAAGCCGAGCACGGCCACAGCCGGCACAGTTGCGGCAACTAAGCCGAGCCCTGCTTCCACTGCAAAACCTGCTCCGGTCCCGGCGGCGAGACCCGGCACCATGGATACTTCAAAGCCGAGCGCGGTTCCCGGCGACAGCCCCAAACCAAGCACTCTTGCCAAAGCCAGCGCCATTCCGGCGGGCAAACTGGGCGTGACTCCTCCCGTGAGGACCGACACCGGTCCCGTGAAGTCCGCCGTGGCCGGCGCCAAACCGAGCGCGGCCCCTCTCGGCCCAGTAAAGACCGCCATACCCGGCGGGAAATCCAGTGCGTTCCCCGTGGCGCAATCGGCCGCCACCCCTGCGACGCAATCCGCGGCCACACCCGCGACGCAATCCGCCGACCCCCCGGTGGCGCCGACGGAAAAGAAAGCGACCACTACACTAAAAATCGCTCCGGGTACAGCAGAAGGGATGCTGTTGAAAAAGGTTCCGCCGAAGTACCCGCTGGAAGCGAAAGTCGCACGGACGACGGGGACAGTTACCCTCAACGTCACCATCACCAAGATCGGAACGGTCTCTGCCGTAGAGGTGGAGAGCGGGCCAGACCTGCTCCAGTCCGCCGCAGTCGACGCGGTAAAGCAATGGCAATTCCGGCCATTTTCTCTGCTCGGAGAGCCGGTCGAGTTTGAGACCACGGTCCACGTGATGTTTGGCGCCGGGAGCCCTGCCCCCCGGGCCCAGGCACAGGGGCATCCCTGAGCCGTGCAGGGTCATCCCTAAGCAGGCAGGCGATTCGCCTCGACGGCCACCCCTTCGGTCACACGCGGGACAGAGACGCGCCGGTCCCGATTGGCAGCGTGGCCCGACTCATGCGAGTCTGGTTCTGACTCTGGATCGGCCTGGACACAACATTGGCACTTCTATTTCCCGCTCACCAACCTCATCTTCCCGCTGCATATCCCCCATCCCGACGTCTTTGACCCCTTTCGGCCCCTCGCGGTGGAAGAGCATTTCTACCTCCTATGGCCGTTTGCAGTGTATTTCTCAACGAGGGCCACCTGCGACAGTTCACGCTATTCCTCATCGTTTTGGCGCCCCTGCTTCGCGGCTCGATGCACTTCGCAGATAAGTGGCCGGTCTATATGCTTACGCCTTTCCGCATGGACCTGCTCGCAGTTGGCGGCTTTCTATGCCTGGAGTGGCGCAGCAATCGCCC
>DASXGD010000377.1:0-8841 GCA_036489245.1 Occallatibacter sp.
CGGTCCCGGACACGCCCAAAATGAGCAGAAACAGACCCGCAACTAGTCCACCGACAAGATGGAGGTTGAACAGGACCAAGCGTACGCGAGTGTCACGGTTCATCATCTTTAGACAGTTCAGATTGAACGATCTCGTAACAAAGATCAAAGACGCGGCCAATTGAACGAACGCTCGTCAAGATTGCGGTTCATTTCTGCTGCGTATGGTATGGTCGCGAGCCAATTACCCCCAACTCGGAAGTTATGCCACCGACGCTGCTCAGGGCACCGCGCCTCTAAAAGACCATAGATGAAAATCTATAACTAAATTCGGTGGCGCGCCCGATTCCTCGTCCGCACACCGTCGCGTCGCTCCCAGCGTGTGTCGCGGGCGGGAGTCCATCAGCGCAGCGAGGGCTTGCAGGCTTGATGACTCAGCCGCTTCCCGACTGCAGTTTTTCGCGGGTCAGGTCATTCCACATGGCGATGGATTCGGGCATGGGTGGGCTCACCACTCCGGGCGACACTGCCTCAAGCACCTTCTGCGGTTCGAGAGTCCCGGCGGGGCCGCGCAACAGACCCTTTACCCAGCCCACCGCGGCCAGGCCCTCGCTGCTCGTGAAGGTCTGTTCCATGTAGAACCATCGCTCATCCCAACACACGGTCCGCGAGTTGAGCGTGAAGTGCGCAAACAGCGGCAGTGAACGCCGATACGTCATCCATACCGCGCCGACCAGCGGCGTCCACCGCGAGCCGATGACGAGGTCGAGGATGCGCGTACGCGCGAGCAGATGCATGCGCCCATAATCCATCATGCTCAGGTAGCGTGCATTATTCAGGTGGAGATTGAAATCGATGTCGTTGGGCCACACGCGCATCGACAAGCGGTCTTCATCGAGCAGTCCCAGCGGCGGGAGGGGCCGAAGGCGCTGCCGGATGGCCAGGGCCGGAATGCGGACAAAGCTGATGAGGTGCGACATTCGTGTCCAGGCATCAGGATAGCCCGATGAATTTTGTTAGAGTGTCAACCTGAGGCATCCTGGATGCAGATTGCAGACCTTATCCTACCTGTATTTGCAGTGATCCTGACCGGCTGGATCGTTGGCTATACGGGCTATCTGTCGCGGGCGTTGTCTGCGGGACTGATTCACTTCGCCTATAACATCGCCATGCCGGCATTGCTGATCGTCACCATTGCACAAGAGCCTGGTCATTCGCTGATCAATTGGCGCTTTCTTATTGCTTTTGGCGGCGGCTCCCTTTTCTGCTTCCTCCTCGTGTTCGGCGTGATGAGCATTCGCGCCTCCCGAAGTGCCGCAAGCCGAACGATGCATGGCATGGCAGCATCCATGACCAATACCGGGTTTGTCGCCTTACCCGTCCTGCAGGCGATCTATGGTCATCACGCCGTGTTGCCGGCGGCGATCGCCACGGTATTCGTGGCTGTTGTGATGTTTCCACTGGCCGTCATCCTGCTCGAACTAGGCCAGCGGGATGCGCATGGCTCGGGCACCGCCCCGATGGTCACGGTCAAGCATATCGTTCTCAACCCGATGGTCATATCAACCCTGACCGGGATGCTTTTGTCGGCCCTCAATCTCCGCATGCCGGGGCCGGTGACTGCTTATTTGGGCATCCTGGCCGATGCGCTCACGCCTTGTGCCCTGTTCGCGATCGGACTGGGGCTGTCGATCGATGGAGTACGCGCCAATCTTGGGCGAGCTTCGCTGCTGTCGGCCATCAAACTCGTCATCATGCCTCTGATCGTGTACGGATTGAGCGTGTGGTTGCGACTCGACCCCCTCTACACCATTGCGGCCGTAATCTGCGCAGCAGTACCCACGGCCAAAACGGTCTACATTCTTGCGGGAGAGTATCGCTGCGAAGAAGTGATGGTAGCGTCCACTGTCTCGATGACCACACTCCTTTCCATCCTCTCGCTCGTGGTCTGGCTTTATGGGCTATCCGGGCTGGCAGCACGCATCCCCGCCGGATAGGTTTGGCATTTGTTTCGACTGTGACTCTTAAAGCGAAAGAGACGCGATCAGTGGCGCGGCGCAGGGGCCATCGGCGACAATCGCTTCTGACATGGCAAACTCTTCGCGCCGCAGTTTTCTCAAGTCAACCGGGGCAGTGTCGATCTGTGCCGCGGCCTCGCGCTCGTTTTCTCAATCCAGCGGTCAGCGCGTGTTCATCGGCTCCAACAAACCGGATGGCATTCAGTCTTTCGACTGGGATCCGGGGACAGGTGAACTGAGGCCCGTGGGTGTAGCAGCCCAGATCGCCAATGTTGACTGGATCACGTACTCAGCTGATCGGAAATTTCTCTTCGCGGCATCGGAAGTGGACAGCTTCAAAGGAAAGCCCACCGGCGCGGTCGCCAGTTTCGCGGTGGAGAACGGCGGCCTGCGTCCGCTCTCGGCGCAGAACTCGGCCTCCAAGGGTACGTGCCACATCGCACTCGACCATACGGGACGCACCCTGCTCGCGGCCGACTACGGCGGCGGCAGCGCGGCCAGCTTCAAGGTCGCCGATGGCAAGCTGAGCAAGGCGGTCTGGACGGAGCACTACACCGGCAAGGGCCCGGTGGCAGACCGGCAGGAAGGCGCGCACGCGCATTTTGCGTCCTACTCGCCGGACAATCGCTTCGCGTACATCAATGACCTGGGCAGCGACTGCATCCACATCTACACCCTGGATGCCGGCGCCGCGGAATTGAAGCCGGCCGGGAAATACACCGCGCAGCCAGGCTCGGGGCCGCGCACGCTGCACTTTCATCCCAATGGCTCGACCGCGTACTCAATGAACGAGCTCACGTCGACGGTGGATGTGTTGAAGTGGAACAAGACGGACGGGAGCCTTAGCTTTGTTACGCGGATTAAGCTGCTGCCGAGGGTCTCGCATGCCAAGTCGACCGGCTGCGACACGGTGATTTCCAAGGACGGCCGCAATGTTTACTTTGCCAATCGCGGAGACGATTTTATTTTTGCCTTCACGGCGAACCCGGAAACCGGTACGCTGACGCCGATCGGGCGCATCGCGAGCGGCGGGACTACCCCGCGCAACTTCGCCCTCGATCCGACCGAGCGCTGGATGCTGGTGGCCAACCAGAACTCAGATCAGCTGAGCGTTTTTCCGCGCGATCCGCAAACGGGAGCACTGGCAGAAGAGGGGAAGAGTTATCCATGCCCGGCGCCCATGTGCATTCTGTTTGCGTAGGGGTGCGGCGATTCAGGCCTTCCTGGGATTGCCGAAGGACGCGAAGATCGTTCCCGCAATGCAGCCCACGATCGGACCAAGCAGCAGGATGCCCGTCACGGCATCGAGCGAATGAACCAGATCCTGCATGGCAGGCGTGCCGATCGCCAGCCCCTGGTACTGTTTCCACGGGTCAGGCGACTCCGCCGGCGAGGACCGGAAGTAGACCTGGCCGAGGATGACGGTCACGGCCATGAGGCAGCTGACCATCGTCGCCCAGATGGTACAAACCACGCTGAAACCCTTGGTGTTGCCTGCCCTGGCGGTGCGCCAGCCCACCGCACCGAGGATCAGAGTGGCGCAGACCGCGAGGCCGATCTGCACCTTGTCGGGCGCGGACGTTTCCTCTGCCGATTGCCGCGAAGCCATCAGCACCAGGCCGACAAGGAACGCACCCGCGAGGACTCCCATCATGCCCGCGGAAAAGAGAGACTTTTTGCTGACCGCGGTGCGCACGCTCCCGATCCAGAAACCCAGCCCCGCGTAGGCTACCAAGGTCACGGCCGGGTCGAATCCGGTGGTTCCGTTCCCGGGCAGGTTCATCACGTTCTGCCAGGGCCACAGGCGCGCTCCCAGCATCGCCAGGTTCAGCAGTGCCAGCAACACAATAGGAGTGCGCAGGGTCGGCTGACCGCTCGTCTCCATCTGGTGAACTCCTGTCTTTTGATTGGTCGAGATTTATCTTAATTCCCGAATCGGCACTTTGGCATTGACCCATTTGGAGAATTGTCAGATGCCGGAGATCGCGGGAAGAGGGGACGAAAGAGATCCCGATTTTTTGGGAGGAGACTATACGCCTTGAAGAGCGGGCCGCGTGAAACGGGCGCTCTGGGCTTCGACTTCGGTTTCGGCAGCTTCGATCGGCGCTCGCGCAAATTCCCAGGCCGAGCGGTCCTTGAGCAGCCGCGAAACCAGGGCCGTGTGCATGGCGTGGCCGGCGCGCTCGGCAACCACGTGCCCTTCGATGCGCTTTCCCGCCAGGGCCAGGTCGCCGATCAGATCGAGGACCTTGTGGCGGACGTACTCATCGGCGAAGCGCAGCGGCCCGTTTTCCGGACCCTGCTTGCCGAGGATGATGGCATTTTCAGGACCGGCGCCGCGAATCAATCCCATGTCGCGGAGACGTTGCTCGTCGGCCTTGTAGCCGAAGGTGCGAGCGGGCGCGATCCACGTGCCGTAGGTCTCCGTGGCAAGGTCGACGCAGGTCTTCTGCTGGCCGATGGGAGAAGGAAAATCGATGGCGTACTGGATGCGGTAGCCCGATCCGGGATACACGCCGATAAATTTATCCCCGTCGCGCACTTCGACCGGCTGCAATACGCGCAGGTATTCGCGGCGGCGGCGCTGGGTGCGAATGCCTACGCTGAGGAACGCTTCGACGTAGGGCAGGGCGCTGCCATCGAGGATCGGCAATTCCAGGTTGTCGAGCTCGACAATGATATTATCCACGCCCATCCCGATGAGGGCCGAGAGCAGGTGCTCGGTGGTGGAGATGAGCACGCCCTGCCGCATGAGGCTGGTGGCGTAGCTGACCTTGGCCACATTGCGGCCCACGGCGGAAATCTCGAAATTATCCAGATCGGTGCGACGGAAGACGATGCCCGAACCTGCCGGGGCGGGCAGAAGCCGCATGCTCACCGGCGCGCCGGAATGAAGACCCACTCCCGAAAAGGCGAGCGGCTCGTCGATGGTTTTTTCTAAATGCTCGGGGTGAGCCAAAATTGCAGTTCTCCAACAGTTTCAGACCGGGGGAATCGTACAACCTAGGTTAGACGGGAAACCGTTCCGGCGTGGTGTGGTATTTTTGCCACACACTGAGTCGCCAACGTGCTCCATCGACAGGTATTTCCACGTCGAATATACGGTTAGGCCGGCTGGGATCGTAGAATCGGAGGGTCTTGCTGGTCCCCGAGGAACCCCTTGGACGCTTCGCAATCCCCTGCTTCTCTCGATCCACCTGTCCCCATGCGCGCTTTGCTCGCGGGTGCGCGCCGCAAGCAATCCGGGCTTCTTGGCCTCATCCAGTCCCTGGTTCGCGCCGAGTCTCCTTCCGATGACAAGGCTGCGGTCGATCGGTGCGGAGCGCTGGTGGCGGCCCGGGCGGCGGCCGCGGGCGGCCGCGTCAGGCTGCATCGGCAGCGCGCCTTTGGCGATGTGATCGAGGTTCGCTTCGGAGCCCGTCGCAAGGGACTCCGCCCCGTCCTGCTCCTGGGCCACATCGATACCGTGTGGCCGGTGGGCACGCTCAAGACCATGCCCTGCCGCATGGGCGATGGACGAGTGTGGGGCCCCGGCACGCTGGACATGAAGGCCGGCATCGCCATGGCTCTCACCGCCGTCGAAATGCTCGCCGAAGCCGATCTTCTCGACCGCGAGATCGTCCTGTTGCTCAACAGCGAAGAAGAGATCGGCAGCCCGGTTTCGCGTCCCATCACCGAGAGACTGGCGCAGGACTGCTCCGCGGTGTTGGTGCTCGAACCTGCGCAGGGCCTGGCCTGCAAGACTGCCCGCAAAGGCACGGGCAACTGGCGAATCGATATTGAGGGGGTGGCTGCGCATGCCGGGGTCGACTTTGAAAAGGGCGCCAGCGCACTGCGCGAACTCGGCCACGTGATCGAGAAGGTGAGCGGCTGGACAGACCTCAAGCGCGGGTTGACGGTGAGCGTGGGATTGGCCGGCGGCGGTTCGAAGACGAACGTGATTCCCGCCCAGGCCTGGGCCGAAGTCGACGCGCGCATCGCTCGCAAGGCGGACGGCCCGCGCATCGAGCGCAAATTTGCGAGGCTCAAGCCAGCCGACAGGCGCTGCTCGATTTCGGTGACCGGGGGCATCAATCGGCCGCCGATGGAGCGCTCGCGCGGCACCGTCGCCCTTTATCGCCAGGCCCGGGCGCTGGCGGAAGATCTCGGATTCACCCTGGAGGAAGCCTCCACCGGAGGCGCATCCGATGGAAACTTTACCGCCGCCCTGGGGGTTCCCACTCTCGACGGACTGGGGGCGGTGGGCGAAGGCGCCCACGCGGCCCACGAATCGATCCTGCTCGAGCACCTGGCTCCGCGCACCGCGCTGCTGGCGGCGCTGCTTGTATCCCGGCGCTGAAATGCGTGGCGCCCCGCGCGCTGTTCGCATACGATGGACCTGCTTTGGAGAAGACCTCTCATGGGACGCTGGTCTGGGCCGACAATCTCGATACTCGCAACTGCACTCAGCTCGGGTGCTCTGTATCCCGCCGCGGCATCCGACAAGCCGAGCGGCATCGATGCCATCCGCGCGTACGAGGGAACATGGGACATCACCATCGAGCATCTCGACACCGCTCACAGCAAGGCTTCGCGCGAGCATACGTCCTTGCGCAACGAGTGCTGGAAGAGCGGCGGCTACTTTGCCTGCAACCAGTATGTGGACGGCGAATCGAAGGTGTTGCTGGTTTTTGTTTATAGCCAGGCCAAGAACGAATACACAAGCTACCAGATTCCTCCCGGCGGCGGTGAGGCGGGATCGGGAAAACTGATCATCGAGGGCAATGTCTGGACGTTTCCGTGGCAAGCGAAGGAAGGCGACACCACCACGTATTTTCACGTCGTTAATGTATTCACGGCGCCGGACCGGATCGAATTCAGGCAGGAGTTTTCCGCCGACAATGTGCATTGGACGGTGACGGCCAAGGGAACGGAAAGCCGAACCAGCGCCAAGTAACTTCTTCGTCGCGCCATCAACAGACAAGATTTCCGGCCGAACGCTACGGGATCAGTTAAGTGCCTGAGGGGAGCCTCTTGACATTCCCGAAATATATCGTTCCAATATGTCGTGATGAAACATATAGGAACGCAAGCCATTGACCGGGAATTGAAGAAGGGCAGCGCGGAGCTTCTCATCCTCTCCCTGCTTGAGCACCGCGCGCGTCACGGCTATGAAATCAGCAAGCTGATCGAGGAGCGCTCGGCGGGGGTGCTGAAGTTCAACGTTGCCTCGTTCTACCCGCTGTTGTACCGGCTTGAGGCGCGCGGCCTGATCGCGGGGCGATGGGTAGAGAAGGCCGGCCAGCGCCGCCGCCGCTATTACAAGCTGACCACGCAGGGGAAAGAAATGTTGAAGACTCAGCGTTCAACCTGGGTCAACCTGGTGAACGCAATCCGCCTGATCACGGAGGCCGAGAGTGCGTGACTGGTCAAAGGAGATCGAGGATGCAATTGCACCGCTGAATCTTTCGGCAGCGCGCGCAGCAGAGGTCGTGGAGGAGCTGAGCCAGCATCTCAGCGATCGCTGCGAGGAGTTGCTGATCGCCGGCGTTCGAGAGGAGCAGGCCCATCGAATCCTGCTGCAGGATTTGACAGACGGCAAGCTCGTGGCCGGATTGAAAGCGACCATACGCGCTGAATTGCGGCCTGTGCCCGTGGGTGCGGAGGGGCGCGAGAGGCTCTTTGCCGGCATTTGGAGCGACTTGCGTTACGGCGGCCGCCTGCTGGTGAGAAGCCCCGGCTTTGCCGTCGTGGCCATTCTCTCGCTGGCGCTGGGGATTGGGGCGAACACCACCATTTTTCAGCTGCTGGACGCAGTACGGCTGAGAACACTTCCGGTGCAGGATCCAGACCAGCTGGCCAGGGTTGCCATTGTGAACTCACCCCATTGCTGCAGAGGCGATTTCTACTCGCACAACGCAGATCTGACGGGTCGTTTGTGGAATGCCGTGCATGACCAGCAACAGGGATTCTCTGCAATCGCGGCCTGGGCCACCAATCGATTCAACCTCGGGCAGGGCGGGGAGGCCCGCTATGCAAACGCTCTTCTGGTGAGCGGAGATTTCTTTCATGTTCTGGGGATACAACCGGTCGCGGGCCGCCTGATCACACCGTCGGACGATTATCGTGGATGCGGCGTGCAGGGTGCGGTGCTCAGCTATGCCTTCTGGCAGCGGGAGTATGGCGGACGGCCTGACGTCGTGGGCAGCAAGCTTGCCCTCGACGGCCATCCATTTCAGGTGATCGGCGTTGCGCCGGCCAGCTTCTATGGGTTGGAAGTGGGGCAGAACTTCGATGCCGCCCTTCCCATCTGCAGCGAGCCGGTTTTTTCAACAAATCCGAACAGGCCTTTCTTGATGGATAGCCCCGCCGCCTGGTGGCTTGCGGTCATTGGGCGCCTGAAGCCGGGCTGGACGCCGGAGCGCGCTTCGGCGGAACTTGATGCGATCTCGCCGGGGATCTTCGCTGCGACCTTGCCCGACGAATACGACGCCATTTCGAAGAAGAACTATCTCTCCTTTCACCTGGGGGCTCTACCCGCAGCCACGGGGGTTTCAAGGTTACGCAAGGACTATGAATACCCCTTGTGGGTGCTGCTGGCCCTGTCCGGATTGGTTCTGCTCATTGCATGCGCGAATCTGGCGAACCTGATGCTGGCCCGCGCAAGCTCCCGTCAGCGGGAGATGGCGTTGCGCCTTACGCTGGGCGCATCCCGAAGCCGGTTGATGCGCCAGTTGCTGGCAGAGAGCCTGTTGCTTGCGGCGCTGGGGACCACCGCCGGCGTGGCGCTGGCACAAATCCTGAGCCGGGCGCTGGTGGCATTCCTGAGTTCTCAACAGCAGCCCATCTTTGTGGAACTGACACC
>DASXGD010000388.1:0-3616 GCA_036489245.1 Occallatibacter sp.
CGGTCCCGCGCGCAAACAAGCCGCTTTCCGCTCGCACGCTCCAACCAAGACTCAACGTCAAGCCCCAACAAGCCTTCGCCACTATCCCCATAGTGCCCACCTCCTGCGGCTTCGTTCAATCCGGCTTCTATGAGGTCGCACCCACGACCCGTGCTCCCTGCCCGTTCTCCCACGCGACCTCACAGAACCCTCAAGATTGAACGAAGCCGCTGACGCGGCAGTTGAGGGGCGGTCGCAGTGGTCGCCTCCTGTCTGAGAGGATCGTGGGTGTTTCGCAGCCCAACCCTTCAGACAGGAGGTTTTCCAATGGCTGAGATCAGCCCACTTCGCCGCCGCATGATCGAGGACATGACGGTCCGCAATCTTTCTCCGGCGACGCAACAATCGTACCTCAGCGCCGTATCGAAGTTCAGCCGGTATTTTGGTTGTTCCCCTGATCGTCTCGGCCTGGAAGATGTCCACGCCTTCCAGGTTCATCTGGTTGCGACAGGGATCTCGTGGCCTGCGCTGAACCAGATCGTCTGTGCGCTGCGGTTTTTCTACGGCGTGACGCTGGGCCAGGACACCGTGCCGGAGCGCATCGCATATGCACGTGAGCCGAGCAAGCTGCCGGTCGTGTTGAGCGCCGACGAGGTTGTGCGCTTCCTGGAGGCGATCCCGAGCCTCAAAAGCCGCACCGCGCTGACCACGGTCTATGCCGCCGGACTGCGCGTGTCGGAAGTTGTTCTCCTGAAAATCGCCGACATCGACAGCCAGCGGATGGTGATCCGGGTCGAGCAGGGCAAGGGCGGCAAGGACCGCTACGTCATGCTGTCTCCCCAGCTCCTGACCATCCTACGCACGTATTGGCGGCTCACTCGACCGAAGCGATGGCTGTTTCCCGGCCGCGACGACGAGCGTCCGCTCGTACCCAACGTATTGCACGCCGCTTGCCGTTCAGCCTGCGCGGCGGCTGGCTTGAGCAAGCAGGTGACGGTGCACACCTTGCGGCACACATTCGCGACCCATCTCTTGGAGAGCGGGGCGGACGTGCGCATTATCCAGGTCCTCCTCGGCCACGCCAGCCTCGCAAGCACGGCGCGCTATACCCGGGTCGCCACCAAAACGATCAGCAACACGCCGAGCCCGCTCGATCGGCTCCGCTTGGAAGTCGTGCCACCCGGCTAAGCGGGTGCCATGGCTCCGGCTCTGGAGGTGGCGGATATTTTCCGCCGCCATGGCCAAGCGTTTCGACGGGCGCATGCCGGTCATCTCGCGTGCGTCGAGCGACGCATCATGGGTGCCATCACGGCGTGCCGGACGGCGGTGCTCGGGGGCCACGTCGAGCAGTGCGACGATTGTGGTGCGATGCGCATCGCCTACAACTCCTGCCGCAACCGCCATTGCCCCAAGTGCCAGGGACTGGCGCGCGCCCAATGGCTCGCAGAGCGGCAGGCCGAACTGCTGCCGGTACCCTACTTCCATGTTGTCTTCACCCTGCCGGCGCCGCTGGGTGAGATGGCCTTCCACAACAAGGCGGTTGTCTACGCAATCCTATTCCGCGCGGCAGCCGAGACGCTCGCCACCATCGCGGCCGATCCCAGGCATCTCGGCGCCCAACTGGGCATGACCATGGTTCTCCACACTTGGGGCCAGACCCTGCAGCATCATCCCCACATCCATTGCGTGGTTCCGGGTGGCGGGCCCTCGCTCGACGGCACACGCTGGGTCGCTTGCCGCCCCGGTTTCTTCCTGCCGGTTCGCGTCCTCTCGCAGCTGTTCCGCCGGTTGTTCCTGCGAGATCTGCAGAACGCCTTCGATGCCGGCAAGCTGCGCTTCTTCAGCAATCTCGCCACCTTAGCCGAACCGCAAGCCTTCGCCCGTCATCTCGGCAAACTCCGGCGCCTCGACTGGGTTGTCTACGCCAAGTCCCCGTTCGGCGGGCCCCAACAGGCATTAGCCTATCTCGGCCGCTACACCCATCGCGTTGCCATCGCCAACAGCCGGCTGATCTCGCTCACCGACGGCAAGGTCCGCTTCACCTGGAAGGATTATCGCCAGGATGGCGTGACCAAAGTGATGACGCTGGATGCCCATGACTTCATCCGCCGCTTCCTCTTGCACACCCTGCCGGACGGCTTCCATCGCATCCGCCACTATGGCTTCCTCGCCAATGGCGGACGCAGCGACCACCTCGCCCACTGTTGTCGGTTGCTCGCGATCCACAACGCTTCAGCCGAGTCCAAACCGGCGAACGATCAAGCCAAAGGTGATCGCCCGTTCACCGCAGTCGACTTCGCCATTTGTCCCGATTGCGGCGGTACCATGCGCCGGATCGCAGTCGTCCCGCGCTCCCGCAACCCGCAGCCGTTCTCCTGTGACACCTCGTGATAAGGTCTGCTTGATGCCTACCGTGATCGACCTCAATGCTGCTGGGGGCGCCGCCCGCAGCCCCATCGTCACGCCGTCGATCATTGTCCCTAAGCCGCATCAGCACTCGTTCCCGTGCCCCCAATCGACGCCTTCACTGCGCACAGACTTTGATCGCAACACATCACTTGCATCCCAACGCCGTCCGACGCTCGCTCAGCGCGCACGAACATCGATCGCCAGCGAGCCACCGCCACTTTCCCCATAGTGCTCAGCCCCCCGCGGCTTCGTTCAATCCGGCTTCTATAAGGTCGCGATCACCTCAGCGCTCCGGGCCCGATCGTGCCACGCGACCTCACAGAACCCTCAAGATTCCCAAATCAGTATTTACGTGATTCATGGACGGCCGGTTCACGGAGGTCGGCCATGCTGACAAAGATGACAGATGCGGATTGGGCAACGGCTTTGCAGGTGTTCGTGGCCTCACGGTCGCGACGTGGTGACAAGGGGCGAGACGATCGAAAGTTTCTGGAAGCACTGCATTACTTCTCGGTCCACAACATCACGTGGCGGGCCCTGCCTGCCGAGTTCGGCATGTGGAACAGCGTGTGGAAGCGATTCTGGCGATTGAGTCAGTCGGGTGTCTTCGAGGCTTTCTTCGAGGCGCTGGCTACAATGAGCACCACAGCGCATCTCGTCCAGATGTTCGACTCCACCGTGGTGAGAGCTCATGTCTCGGCAGCTGGCGCAAAAGGGGGCAAAATGATCAGGCTCTCGGTCGCTCACGCGGTGGATTTTCGACCAAGATTCACTTGAAAACCGATTTCGGCGGCCTGCCCATCGCGTTTCATATCACCGGTGGTGAGGCCAGCGACAGCCGCAACTTCGAAACGCTCCTCGACATCGGCCCCGACATCACTCCGCGCGCCGCGCTCGGCGACAAGGGCTACGATTCCAAATCAAACCGCGAGGCCGCACGTCAACGCGGAATATGCCCGGCAATCCCGTATCGATCCAACACCAAAGACATTCCCGCTTTCTTTCCAAAGGTTCTCTACAAAGGTCGCGCCCGTATCGAACAAGCAGTCGGCAAGCTCAAAAGATTCAAGCGCATCGCGTTACGTTGCGAGAAGACGGCGCAGAATTATGGCTCCTTCGTCGCACTGTCGTGCGCATTCATCTTGATCAAATCCGTCCACACGGCCTAGTCTCAGTCACGGCGTATCACTCCTTCGCTGGAGAAGTGGAGGCCTCGAACACCCCCACG
>DASXGD010000408.1:0-5996 GCA_036489245.1 Occallatibacter sp.
CCTCTTCCCTGTCAGGAGAAACAGGATGTCGACTGTCGCCGCTTCGCCCATTGCCGCCGCCCGGGGCGGTAGCTTCCTTATCGAGCCCCGCACGCCCCAGGAGGTCTTCACGCCCGAGGACCTGAGTCCGGAGCAGCGCCAGATTGCCGCCACCGCCGCCCAGTTTGCCCGTGAAGCGATTCTCCCCCTCGCGGACGCCGTCGAAGCCAAGGAAGCCGGCGTCATGCGCGGCCTGCTTGAAAAGGCGGCCGCGCTCGGATTTACATCTGTCGAAATCCCGGAAGATTACGGCGGAATGGGCATGGACAAGATCACGTCGACCGTAGTGACGGACAATATCGCAGTCCTGGCCAGCTTTTCGACAGCGTTTGGCGCGCAAACCGGAATTGGCACTCTCCCCCTGGTCTGGTACGGCACCGAGGAACAAAAGAGAAAGTATCTCCCCCGCCTCGCCAGCGGCGAGTGGGCCGCGGCCTACGCGCTTTCGGAAGCCAGTTCGGGCTCAGACGCGATGAATGTCCGCACCCGGGCGACCCTCTCCGACGATGGAAGCCACTACATCCTCAATGGCGAAAAGATGTGGATTACCAACTGCGGCTTCGCCGACCTGTACACCGTTTTCGCCAAGATCAACGGGGCGAAATTTTCTGCGTTTTTGGTGGAAAGAACCTTTCCGGGTGTGAAGGTCGGGGCCGAAGAGCACAAGCTGGGAATTCGCGGGTCATCGACTTGTCCGCTGGTTCTGGATAACTGCCGGGTCCCGGCCGAGAACCTGCTGGGCATCGAGGGCAAGGGCCATCACATCGCCTTCAATGTGCTGAACGTGGGGCGCTTCAAGCTCGGCGTGGCCTGCGTGGGCGGTTCCAGACACGCCCTGGCCGCTATGATTCGCTATGCCAAGGAGCGCAAGGCCTTCGGCAAATCGATCGCGGAGTTTGGGCTTATCCAGCGCAAGATCGCCCTGAGCGCCGCCCGGCTGTACGCAGCCGAAAGCATGGCTTACCGGACGGTGGGCATGATCGACGCCGCTCTTGCCAAGCTGGAAGGAAGCCAGTCCAAAGAATCGAAAGAAATCCAGCGCCGCATTGAAGAGTATGCGGTTGAGTGCTCCATCCTGAAGGTTTATGGGTCGGAGATGATCAGCTACATCGCGGACGAATATGTGGCTGTGATGGGCGGCTACGGCTACGTCGAAGAGTATCCCGCGGAACGGTTCTATCGCGACGCGCGCATCAACCGTATCTTTGAGGGAACCAACGAAATCAATCGCCTCATCATCACCGGGTGGTTGATGAAGCGAGCGGCGGCCGGCGAGCTTCCTCTTTTGAAAGCCATCCGCAGCCTCATGGATGAAGTCATGCAGCCGCCCTCACTCGATGGCGGCGGGGATTCGAGAGAGGTGCTCGGACCTGAGGGTGAACTGCTCGCGGCGTCCCGCAAGATCGGTTTGTTTGCCGCCGGCGTCGCCAGCCAGCGCTTTCTAGCCGCACTCCAGGACCAGCAGGAGATCATGGCCGATCTCGCCGATATCATCAGCCAGGTGTACGCGCTGGACTCGGCCTTGTTGCGTGCCCGGAAACTTGCCGCATCGGCCAAAGGTTCGGCCGAAGTGTCCGCTGCCATGACCGGTCTGCTCGCCGACGAGACCCTCGCACTTGCCGAGCAGGCGGCGCGCCGAATCCTGGCCGCCTGCAGCGAAGGCGACGAACTGCGCACCCAGCTCGCCATCCTGCGCCGGTTGGCTCGTTCAAGCCCGTCCGATACAGTCGCGCTGAGTCGCGCCGTGGCGAAGAAGTGCATCGACCTGGAGAAATACCCGGTCTGAAAGTCGGCGGCGTTAGTGCAACTTCCCGGGTGCGGCTTTGTGAGCTGCTTTGCCGTGGGTAAAAATCCTCGGGAGTTCCGGGCCGCGGGGGGATGGCCGGGATGGTTGGGCCGAACTGGTGTTCACTGCGGCGTCGCCGAAGTCGGGCGGCCCATAATCGTAGTCCATGCCGCTATCGGCGTCCTGTTTCCCCCTGGGTATCTGGGTGCGCTCGTCTTCGTTGATTCCCCAGCCCAGTTCGCGCGCATGTTCGCTGGCCAGCCCGCCGCTGTGTTGCGTAAATCCGGCGGGCATCCGCCGCGATGAATCCTGACTCCTTTTGAGTGGCATTTGATCCACCTCCCCCGTGGGATTGAGATGGAAGGCGGTGGCGAGGAAGATGCCTGCAGAACAAGGTCCAGTTGGACGAAGTCACAGAGGTCGGATCCCGCGATTGATCGAGGGCGACTACGCGCAGTTTTCGCGTGTGCGGCGCAGTTCAGTGCGCTATATTCGCGAACATGCGCGGCTTTTGTACCACATCGCAACCCTTTCCCGGTTCCGCCTTTATACGCATTTCCGCGCTTCTCGTTGCCGGACTGATCGCTGGAAATGCGGCTTCGTCACAAACCCCGCATTCTATGGCCGAAATGCAGCCTGTTCCCCCTCCCGAACAGCTTCCTCTCCCCGTTCGGATGGAGGGCATCGGCAACAGCCACATTACCATCAACGCGAGCCCGGAGGCGCAGGCCTGGTTTGACCAGGGGCTGAACCTGCTTCACGATTTCTGGGACTACGAATCACAGAAGGCCTTTGAGCAAAGTGTTCGGGTCGATCCGCCGTGTGCGATGTGCTGGTGGGGCCTGGCCCAGGCTGAGGGGCTACACCACAGTCCCGCCTGGGAGTATGCAAAGACGGCGCTCGCCGAGGCCATGCGGCTGAAGAATCACGCGAGCGGTTCCGACAAACTCTACATCGAGGCCGCGCAGGCCGAATCCGCCGCCAAGGATGACAACCACGCTCGAGCGACCGCGATCTATCGCAAACTGGCCAGGAAATATCCCCACGATCTGCAGGCGCGGATCTTTCTCGCCGAATCCTTGTGCGATGGGTATGATGATGCCGGTGAACCCAAAGCCGGGCAGAAGGATTGCAGTTCCATTCTGGAAAGCGTGCTTCGCGATTTTCCCAACGACTCTGCGGCCAACCACTACTGGATTCACGCCGTCGAGCCCGGAAATCACCCGGAGCTTGCCCTAAACAGCGCAGCGCTGCTCGCCAGTCTGGCGCCGAATTCAGGCCACATGGTTCACATGCCGGGACACATCTACTACCGAGTTGGCAATTATCCCGAAGCGGAGCGGTGGTTTACGGCGTCGATGACCACGGATGAACGCTACATGCGCGAGCAGCATGTGAGCCCCGACAACGACTGGAACTACGTGCATAACATGATGTATGCCATCGCCAACCTGATGGAACAGGGAAGGCTGGCCGATGCCAATGCGCTGAGCGACCATCTGGCCGCGGCGCGCGGCAAGCTCTCCGATTCGCTCTACATCTGGTCGGCACGCGACCAGGTGTCGCGGGTGAGCAAGCGCCTTCCGGTGGCCCTTCGGGTGGGCGACTGGGATGCGGTGCTGACGATGGTGGGCCAGGTGACTCTTGAGGGCGACAACACGGTCAACCTCCGCGCCCTTGCCGACGAACTGACCGACTACGCTACCGGCATGAAGGCGCTCGAGACCGGCGACCTGGCCGTGGCGCAGGCCGCGAGCGAGCGCATGGATGCACGCCTGTGGCGGGTGGAGCAGCGTCAGAAACAAGAAACAGCCGCCAAAGCCATCGAAGACAAGGACAAGAAAGAGAAGCAGGAAGCGAAAACCGCCGAGCCGCCGAAGGTGCCGGTCAGGCCAGACGCTTTAAGCGCGCCGCTGCTGAAATGCCTGAGCATTCAGTCCTTGGAGTTGAGAGCCGGAATTCTGGCGGGACAAGGCAAGCTGGACGACGCCAAAAAAATGTACGCCGACGCTGTCCTCGAAGAGAAAAAACTCGGCTATCACGAGCCGCCAATGTACATACGACCCGTAGGCGAAACCGAGGCTGCGGCACTGGTGAAGGCGAAGGACTATGCGGGCGCTATGGCGGCCTACGAATTGGCTCTGAAGGAGCGGCCGAGATCCGGCTTTGGTCTCTTTGGCATTGCCCGTGTGAAAGAACTTTCAGGAGATGCGGCGGGTGCAAGGGCCGGGTATCAGAGCTTTCTCAAAGCATGGCCTGCAGCGGATGCCGAACTACCCGAGGTTACGCACGCGCACAAGATCCTGAGTGGAGAGAGCGTGGCGGAGAAATAAGAGGATTAGAACGTAAAGGGAGGTACAACTTACCGGGAAACGGCGAACGACGGCGATTTCACTGCCCGCCCTCGCCCAGCTTGTACATGTATTTGATCGCCGACTTGAAAATGAGCGTCTTTGCCCGGCCGCGAACCTTGAGCGTGTTCCGGTCATACCATTCGATCTGGCCTTCAACCAGTTCTCCATCCTCCAGCACAATCACCATCGGCGTCTGCGACTGAATCTGCTTTTGCAGGTAAAACAATTCCGCCTGGCGTTGCGCGATATCCCCGTCGGGCGCCTGGGCCGGAAATCGGAAGGGAGACGGCGGCCCGGCATGCCGGTGCTTGCGCAGAGCAGGCGATCCGAGGGTCGCAGGACTGGTCTTACCGCCAACTGAAGGGAACACCACTTGGCCGCTCATCCGTCTCCGTCCTTCCTCAAAACCCCCGGTTGGAAAAAAGACCGGTAAATGCCATGAAGCTATCTGCGTGGCAACCGATTTCCGGATACCGCCCGCAACCGATGCTTGATCGCGACCCCTGTCGAGGTCAAACCCAAACTCAGCCTCGAGGAAACACAGGAGGCACGCAGAAGACAAACCGGGTACAGTCGGCGCGGGGAGAGAATGCGCAATCTGTCTGCTGTTGACCAGTCGCCTTGATTGCTTGTTAACTGCAAAGATGCTTGGATTCTAACGCTAGTTGCTCGAATTCTGTGAGTAAAATTCGTGCAACTGCCCGCCGGCATTCTGAATTGCACCGATCCCGCTACGGTTACCGGCTTTCTAGGCTCATCGTCATCGCATCCAGCGAGAGCGAGCGCAGCAAGTTGCGTCTCATGCCCTGCTCGACATCGACCAGCGCTTTGGCCGCGCCGTCGATCCAGTCGGCTGTCAGCCCCTGCGCCATCCGCTCCAATTCCGGAACCAGGTCGATGTTGCGCACCAGCTGTGGCGCTCCCGACGCGACGAGGAGCAGGTCTTCGAGCAGTCTTCCCAGCGCTCGCAGAAGGCTTACGGTTTTTTCCTGCCCATCGGCTCCCCCACGGTACCGCTCCGTGGCCTGAAACAGTTGTGAATAATCGGGCTCACGCAATACCGTCTTCAGAATGAGAAGGGCATCCTGACGACTGGCCAGATAAATGCCGAGATCGAAGGTCAGAGCCCGTCCTACGGCGCCCTCTGCCAGCCGGGCCGCGAGCTTGCGGTCCATCGGCTTCAGCTCCGGCCGGCGCTCGGCCAGCAGGACCTCGAGTTCAGCCGCTGGCAGCGCGCCCAGACGATGAGCGATCATCCGTGAACGGATCGTGGGCAGCAGTTCTTGTGGATTCTCGGTTAACAGAATCAACGACGTATACGGGGGCGGCTCTTCCAGCACCTTCAGCAGGCTGTTGGCCGCCTCCTTCATGAAAGCGGAGCTCGTGAAGATCGAGAACGACCGCCGCGCTTCGACCGGCGGCCGGTAGTAGGCCACGTGAATTACCTGCCGCACCTGCCCCATTTTGATCAGCAGCTGGGGCGGGTCCGGCGGCACGATCAGCACGTCCGGGTGGGTTTGAATCAGAATCCGCGTTTCCCGCTTGTCGGCGTCCCGCATCTCCTCCCGCGTCGCCACGGCCTCAGCCACGCGCTCGTCCAGGTCGGCCGCCTCGCCGATCCGTTCGCAGTTGCGGCAGTGCCCGCAGAAATCGGGCAGGCCGTCCGTTTCGGTGGGCTTCAGGCAATTCACTGTCCGGGCCAGCATCAGGGCCAGCGTATATTTTCCAGCGCCCCGCGGCCCCGCCAGCAGCAACGCCTGCGGAAAGTGATTACTGCGCACGCTCTCCCGCAGCCGCGTAACGGTCGCCGCGTTCCC
>DASXGD010000473.1:0-15720 GCA_036489245.1 Occallatibacter sp.
GTCGGGATCGAAACCCAGATCTACGTGACGGTAGCGCGTTACCACACGGATCAGCAGACCGGAAACAACCAATAACAACATGGTCAACGCGATCTGGGTGATGACGAATCCGGAGCGGAGATGGTGCTGGCCGCGGTCCACCCCCGCGTTGCCGCCCGCCTTGAGCGCGCGGTTGGGATCGATGCCGGAAAGCCGCAGCGCCGGATAAAGCGAAGCGGCCAGGCTGACCACGACGGAGACCGCAACGGCCGCCCCAAGCACGGCCCAGTTCATTTGAATGTCCGCACCACGGGCCAGGGCGTTGATGAGGAACAGCCGCATCAGGTCGAGCAGGCCCGAAGCGAGCAAGACACCCGCAGCTGCGCCAAGCAGGGCCAGAAGAACGCCCTCGGTAAGCAACTGGCCCAGCAGGCGCGTACGGCCGGCACCGATCGCGGTGCGCATGGCCATTTCGCGCTCGCGCTTTACGCCGCGCGCAAGCAGAAGGCCCGCGACGTTGACGCAGCCGATTGCAAGTACCGCCAGCACGGCGGCCATCAGCGTCCATAGCGGGCCTTTACTCTTCCCCACAACGCTCTGAGCTAGCAACTGCAGATGGACTGTGCGGTCCCCGTCGGTGTCGGGGTACGCGCGGCCCACGTCAGAGAACACGTACTGCAGGTCGGCCTGCGCCTCCTGCAGCGTGACACCATCCTTGATTCGTGCCACGGTACGCATCCAGTGGCTGCCGCGATTTTGCATCCACGGCCGGTCAATGAGACGCGGCGTATAGATGAGGTTGCGTGTGCCCAGCGGAAAACGGAATCCCGCCGGCATGACTCCGACAATGGTGTACGTCCGGCCGTCCAGTTTGACCGCTCGGTTCAATATATTGCGGTCTCCGCCGAAGTATCTCTGCCACACTTCGTAGCTCAGGACCACGATTTCGTTTTTACCGTCTTGCTCTTCTCCGGGAAGCCAGGTACGGCCCAGCAAAGGCTGCACGCCGAAAACCTGAAAGAAATTATCGCTGGAGTGAACGGAGTCGAGCAGTACGGGGCCGCTCGACGGCGTCTCCATGGTCATGGTGAAGAAGCTGTTATACCCCGCCAGCGCGGCAAACGCGTGCGCCTGTGCGCGCTCGTCGCGAAAGCTGGGCCACGACGCCGGCTGCGTGTAGCCGCTGCGGCTGATGGATTGAATACTGACGATTCGTTCCGGATCCGCATACGGCAGCGGACGCAGAATCACGGTGTCGATTACGCAGAACACGGCGGTGGCCACTCCAACGCTCAGGGCCAGCGTCAGCACCACCGTCGACGCAAACCCGGGGGATTTGCGCAACTGGCGCAGCGCGTAGCGAAGATCCTGAAGCAGTGTCTGCATGGACGATCCGATCCTCCTATTCCGTTCGCAGGGCTTGCATGGGGTCGATCGTGGCTGCGCGCCGCGCGGGAAGATAGCACGCCAATAACGCCACCACACACAGCACGACCGCCACGGTGGTGAAGGTCAACAGATCCGAACTGCCTACGCCAAACAGCATGGCGCGCAGGAAGCGGGTAAGAAAGAGAGAGGCGACCACGCCTGCTCCTAGACCGGCAATCGTCAGAGTTAAGCCCTGGCGAAGTACCTGGCGGAAGATCGCTGCCTTACCGGCGCCAAGCGCGATACGAATGCCGATTTCATGCGTTCTCTGCCGCGTGGCATAAGCAACCACGCCATAGATCCCCACCGCCGCCAGCAGCAGCGCCAACAGCCCGAATGATCCGGCAAACGCAACCGCGATGCGCTCGAAGACACTGCCCATCTGAATGTTTTCTTTCAGAGTGGTCATCCCGTACAACGGCAGATCTGCATTGAGGTTGTGAATGGTCTGCTCAACCGCATTTGCCATTGCGCGGGGCTCGCCCCGGGCGCGCACGTGCAGGATCACTTCATCCTGGGAGCGTTGCGCGAGCGAGTTCAGGACCAGCGGGGCCGTCTCATAGGTCAGGCGACGGTATTTTCCATTGCCGGCTACGCCGATCACGGTATAAATGCCATGGGCAACCTTGACATGCTTGCCGATCGCATTCTGGCCGGGCCAGTAGCGATCCACAAAGGCCTGGTTGACGATAGCGACCGGCTCCGAGTCGGGCCGATCCTGATCGGTGAAGTCGCGCCCCGCCAGCAGAGGGGTGCGCATCGTCTTCAGATAATCCGGTCCCACCATCCCGCGGTCGACTTCGACGTTTTCGTGCGGCCGCGGTACATAGCCCTCCGGCAGGATGTCGTCGGAATGAATGGTGAAACTTAGAGGAGAAAAATCCGCCAGCGTTGCGGACTCAACCCCCGGCAACTGCTTCAGCCGCGCCAACAACTGATTGCCAAACTCAACTCCTGCCTTATCCGAGTAGCCCATGGGACCGAGATCGAAGTTGACGAGGAGCACATGGCTCGAATCGAATCCCGGGTCCGCCTTCTGCGCTTTCTCCAAGCTGCGGACAAACAGTCCCGCGCATGTCAGCAGCAGCAGCGACAAGGCGACCTGCGCAACCACCAGTCCGGAGGTAAGGCGAGATTTGTGCAGCCCGCCCGCTGTGTTCAGCGCCTCGTATTTAAGAACTGTGCTGGGAGAGAGCCTTGAAGCGCGCAGTGCAGGCACTGCCCCGGAGATAAGAGCCGTAAGCAACGAGACAAGCATCGTCGCCAGCATCACGCGCCGATCGACACTGCCGTTGATAGCCAGGGGCAGGGTTCGGCCAGGTAAGAAGAGCGCAAGCGTCTTCGCCGTCCAAAAGGTGATCGACAATGCAACTGCGCCGGCGGCGATGGCGAGCAGAACGTTCTCGACCATCATTTGTCGCACTAGCGTCCAGCGGCTGGCTCCCATCGAAAGCCGGATGGCGAATTCGCGGCGGCGCGCTACTGAGCGCACCAGCAACAGGTTGGCTACGTTGGCGCAGGCGAGCAGCAGCAGCACCGCCGCCAGGGCCAGAAGCATGGGCAGTGTTCCCGCCATGTAGACATTCGCGCCAAACGGAGAGCACCACAACGGATCGAGCGAGAGTTGGTTGGCTCCCTGGTGATCTTTCGGATACTGCGCAACGAGACGCTGCATCAGGACATTCAGTTCGTTTTCCGTTTCACGCTGGCTGACTCCGGGCCGCAAGACGCCCAGGACGTTCAGCCACGCAGTGTCTCGATGGTCGATGCGTCCACTACCCCAGATCTGCTTGTCTATTCCGAGGGGAAGAAAGATGTCGGTGCGCAACCCGCTTTTGCAGCCGATGAAACCCTGCGGAGCAACGCCCACCACCGTGTATGGATGCAGGTTGATCTGAATTGTCTTGCCAACGATTTCGGGGTCGCCGGCGAAATGGTTCTGCCACAGTTTGTAGCCCAGAACGGCTTCCGCCGCACCGGCGCGCTCATTGGCCCTGGTGTCGAGCAGGCTGCGGCCAAGAATGGGCCTCACGCCCAGCACCTCAAAGTAGTCCGCACTCGTCAGTGCGCCATACACTCGTTCGGGCTTAGCCGATCCAGTCAGCGACATGAAGTCGTCGTGATAACCGAGAAGGCCGGACAACGTCCGGTTATTGCTCCGCAGATCTACAAAGTCTGGATAGGAAAACGGTGGAGTGGCATGCTCGTTGCGTTCCCCCCGCTGGATAGTAATCATCGACGCGGTGTTTTTCACACCGGGGATGGGGTTGAACAGCGTGGCGCTGATCCAGCTCAATATCGTGCTATTGGCGCCAATTCCCAAGGCCAGCGTGAGCACCGCCGTGAGCGCAAAGCCCGGAGCTCGGCGCAACTGCCGCAACGCGTACCGGGTGTCTGCCAGCAGTTGTTTCATCGCGTCTTCCTCTCTTTCAGGATTGGCCTCGCTTGAATGCAAAGGGAAGGATAGATGCCAGAATCATTCCGCCTATTCGGTTCGCAGGGCCTGCATGGGTTGAATCGATGCAGCGCGCGTCGCCGGCGCCAGGCCGGCAAGAAGGACGGTAAACACCAGCACCAAGGCGGCGCCGATCAGACTGATGGGATCGAAGGCCGCGACGCCAAACAGCATCGAACGCAGCAACCGGACACCAAAGAAGGTTGCGACACCCCCGATCAACAATCCCGCCGCGACGGTTTCGAGTCCGCCGTTCACCACCAGGCGCACGATCTGCGCGCGCGTCGCGCCCACCGCCATGCGCAGGGCAAATTCGCGGCTGCGTTCGGTCACGGCAGAGGCCATTACGGCATAGAGGCCCAGCGTGGCCACCAGGAGGCTGGCCAGCGCAAACACTCCCAGCAGTTCCAGCGGAATCCGCGCGAACTGATAGCGAACTTCACTCACGTCCTTGAGCGTTTTCACATCCTCGAGCGGCAACGCGCCGTCGAGCCTGGCCACCGCCTGCCGCAGCGCGGGCGCTGCCGCCTCGCCCGTGGTGCGCGACCGGACCGCCACAAACACGCCGTTCTGATAGTGCTGCAGAAGAGGCAGATAAACGACCGGCTCGGGATCTGTGTCCTGGGGGTTGTAGTAAGCGTAGTTCTTCACGATGCCGATGATCTGGCAGGATTGCTTGTCCAGCCCCATGATCACCGTGCTTCCCAGCGCATTCCCTTTGGGAAAGTAGCGGTGCGCCATGTCTTCATTGATCATGGCCACCAGCGGCGCGCCTTCGCGATCCTGCGCGGTGAAGTCGCGGCCCTGCACCAGCGCGATGCCCATGGTGTGGAAGAACGCCGGCCCCTCCAGATCCGTCACCACCGACATGCTTTCGTTTTTCGCGGGGGCGTATCCGGGAACCGCCAGATCCCACGTATTGCCCGACCCCTCATCGCCCATCGGCAGATGCGTGGTCAGGGTGGCTTCGCGAACCACGGGCGAACTGCGCAGCTCATCGAGCAGCGCGGTTTCGAAAGCCAGTCCCTTCTCTTTGTTATACCCCGAACGCGACAGCGACAGCTGCGCGGTCATGGCGTTTTCGCGATCGAACCCGCGGGCGCGATGGAGTACGTTGAGCAGCGTGCGCACCAATAATGCCGAACCCACCAGCACCACGAAACACAGGCCGAGTTGCATTCCGACCGAAGCGATCTTCACCCAGCGACTGCGGCTGGAGCCGAGGATTCCGTGGCCGCCCTCGTAGAGCGCGTCTCTCTGCGAGGTGCGCAGCGCCTGCCGTATGGGCATCATTCCGCACAGCAGCGCCACCAGCATCACCAGCACCGCCACCAGTCCGAGAACCCGCCAGTCAGTGCCCAAATTAAAGGCCAGGGAGAATCCAAAGCTCGGCAGCACCACGTAGAGCGATTTGGCCAGAACCAGGCTTGCCGCCCAGCCCACCACACCGCCCATCAGGGCCAGCAAAAAAGCCTCGGTAAACAGTTGCGAAGCGATGCGGCGCGAGGTAGCTCCCAAAGAAGTGCGGATGGCGATCTCGCGGCGCCGCCGCACGGCGCGCTGACCGAGCAGCGAAGCGGTGTTGATGCAAACCAGAACCAGCAGAAGAAGCGCGGCTCCCAGGAGCGCCGGCCACTGTTCCCCGATCACGCCGAACAGGCCGCGCTCGAAGTGTGCCGAATCCCTCAGGTTCAGGTCCCAGCCGGCCATGTTCGCGCCCTTGGCTTCCTCCTGCTGCGCGAAAATGCGCGCCGCCGTGTGCAGTTCCGCCGCAGCCTGCCCATGAGAGAACTGGGGGCGCAGCCGCGCCGCCAGCATCAACCCCATGTCCTTCAGAGGGTCGGCGTTCGAATCGGGCTGGAGAGAGCGCGAAGCTGAAAGCGGCATCCACAACAACTCGCCCATCCCGCCATAAATGCCGGCGAAATCCCGCGGAGCCACGCCGATAACGGTGAATGGACGGCGATTCATGGTGATCGCCTGGCCCACGATGCGCGGGTCGGCATTGAAGCGAACCCGCCATTCGCGATCGCTCAGAACCACTTCATCATGCTGGCCGAAAGCATGTTCTTTGGCGCCAGGCGTAAAAAATCTCCCCACTTGGGGCTGCAGCCCGAGCAGCTGAAAGTAATTGCTCGAGACCAGGCCGCCGGCCAGTGCCTCGGGCGGCGCGCCCGGTGACGCAAGATCGACCACCGTGATGGTGAAGACCGCCGGATTCTCCAGACTCTTGTCCCGGTCGCGCAGGAACTCGAAATTGTCGTAGTGAACCGAATAACCCTGCGATCCGCGCACCGTCGCGTCGACAAAGCGAAGGGAACGCGGATCGCGTACATGTGGATATGGGTCAAACAGTACGGCCTTGATCCAGGTAAAGACGGTAGTCAGCGAGGCGATCCCCAGGGCCAGGGTTAGGACGGCGGACAGAGTAAACCCCGGCGCACGACGCAACTGTCGAGTTGCGTAACGCAAATCCTGCATCGACCTCTGGACGAACATGACTACGCCTCGACTTCCTGGGTGAGCTTCCTCAGCTCGTCTTCCGATACCACCTTGCCGTCGAACAGGTGCACTTCGCGATCCGCGTGCTTGGCAAAGCGCGGATCGTGGGTGACCATGCAGATGGTCGAGCCTTCGCGATGCAGATCGGAAAGCAGGTGCATCACGGCCTCGCCGTTCTTCGAGTCCAGGTTGCCGGTAGGCTCATCGGCGAGCAGGATCGACGGCGAACCGGCCAGGGCGCGCGCCACGGCAACACGCTGCTGTTGACCGCCGGAGAGTTGCGCGGGATAGTGCCTCATCCGATGCGCCATATTGACCCGTTCGAGTGCTTCCTTCACCCGCTTCTTGCGTTCCGCCGACGGCATTCCGGCGCGATAGGTGAGCGGCAGCTCGACGTTCTCTTCCACGGTGAGATCGCCAATCAGGTTAAAACTCTGGAAGATGAAGCCGATTTCCTGATTTCGAATCCGAGAACGGTCGCCAAAGCTGAGGTTCTCGACCGGCTTGTTATTGAGAAGGTATTTGCCCCCCGTGGGCGTATCGAGCAGGCCCAGGATCGACAGCAGAGTGGACTTGCCGCAGCCCGAAGGCCCGGACATGGCCACGTATTCTCCGCGCGAAATGGTGAGGTGGATGCCGGAGAGCGCATGGGTTTCCACTTCATCGGTGTAGAAGACCTTGGTGAGGTCCTCGATTTCAATCAGAGTGTCATTCATTTGCGATCCCTTTCGTCAGTGGTCAGTGGTCAGTGGTCAGAGATCACTGACGCCTGTTCGCTTCGTCCCTGTTTCCTGCGTTCCCAGTCGGTTCTTTATTCCAACCGAATGCGGTCCACGTTGTCGTAGCGCGACATATCGGAAAGAATCACCGTGTCGCCCTCCTTCAGCCCATCAAGCACCTGGATGCTGTTCACCGACGCGCGCCCAACCTTCACGGGCACGCGCACGGCGTCTTTCCCATTGGGATCAATCTTGAACAGGCTCAACGTCGAGTTCTCGTTACCCAGCGCCGGCCGGCCAACATACAACACGTCGTGCAGCTTTTCGAGGTCGATAGTCCCGTCGACGCTCAGTCCCTTCACTGCTCCAGGCGGCAAAGGCCCATCGAGTACTACGTCAACCGTGCGCGTTCCGTTCAGAACCGCAGGATCGATGCGGCTGACGTGACCGGGGATGATGCCGTTGTGGGTATCGATCGAAGCGGGCAAGCCGATCGTAATATCGCGCGCCTGGGTCTCGGCGATCTGCAGGGCGGCCTTCAGTTTGCCGAGTTGCACCACCTCGGCCAGCGAAGTACCCGCGGTCACGTGAGTGCCTACCGACACGGGGACCGCCAGCGGATCAAGCTCGCCGGCAAGCCCGGAACGCACCTGAAGCGCGTCCGTCTGTCTCTGATAGAGCGCCAGCAATGTCTTCGCCTGGTCGATCTTGGCCTGCGAGGACGCGAGCTGCACTTCGATATTTTTTTCATTTACATCGAGTTGCTGCAGGCTCAACTTGTTTTGCGTGGCGAGCTGGTCCGCAGTGCTCTTCGACTTCTCCGCGACCATGCCCGAAATCGTTCCGAGCTTAAGGAGCTGTTGGTCAGTATCGGCCTGCAACTTGTCCTGCGCGTAGCTGGCATCGACCTGTGCCGCCAGGATTTTCTTGTCCATCAGGGTGCTTTGCAGGGACGCCTGCAGGGCCTTGTAATCGGACTCGGCCTGCTTCACTTGCAGCTTCGCGTCGAGCAACTTCTGCTCCACCTCGGGCGCTGCCAGATCCATCAGGACGGTGTCCGGCTTGACCATTGTGCCGGGGAGCACGCGGATGTGAACCACGGTGGCGTCGGTCAGGGCCGGGACCAGTTGGATCGAGTCCTCACGGGGTTGCAGGGTGCCGGTGGAACCTCGCACCTGGCGAATCATGTCTCCGCGCTTGACCGTATCCGGCCAGATGGCCGATCGATCCTGCGTAGGCGCCGCCGGCTTGAGCCGCGACACACCGTAGGCTGCGCCGGCCAGAACCACCACTGCGACGCCAGCCCATACCACCATCTGGCGTCTCTTCTTCAGCTTTATATCAGGGCGTGCGATATCCATTGCGTAAAGGGACCTGCACTTGGCATGCCAAAACGTAGGGGTCTGCTGATGACTGAGGGGGAAGGATTTATCAACAGCAAGGAGCAGATGCGGTGAGACTTACACTGACCGATCGCAAGCCCGGTTGTCCGATATCGGACAGTCCGGACTGTCACCTTTCCAGACCGGATTGCAACTGTCTAAACCCGCTCCACCGCCAGCGCGACCGCATTGCCACCGCCGAGGCACAGCGCCGCAATCCCCCGGGTCTTCCCCATCTGCGTTAGTGCATACAGCAGCTTCACCAGCACCGCCGCGCCGCTCGCCCCGATCGGGTGCCCGAGCGCCACTGCACCGCCATAAACATTCACCCGTTCCGCATCCAGGCCAAGTTCACGGTTCACTGCCAACGCCTGCACGCTGAAGGCCTCGTTCAACTCGAACAGGTCGACGTTGTCGAGCGGCCATCCCGCCTTACGTGCCACCTTGCGAACCGCATCGACCGGAGCCAGGCCGAACCACTCAGGCTCCCTGCCCGCGGTGGCCTGGGCGCGAATGACTGCAAGCGGCTTGAGGCCGCTTTGCTTAGCCAACTCCGCGTTGGTCACGATAACCGCCGCGGCTCCGTCGCTGACCCCAGGAGCGTTGCCGGCTGTGACCGTGCCGCCCTCCTTGAAGGCCGGCTTCAGTCGAGAAAGAACTTCGACCGTCGTATCTGGCCGAATCGCTTCATCCTTATCGAAAATAAGCGGCGCTTCGCCCTTTTTCGCACCCGGAATTTCCACAGGCACGATTCCTTCCTGGAACCAGCCCTTTTCGGTTGCCGCCGCAGCCCTCCGATGGGACTCTGCGGCAAAGGCATCCTGTTCCTCGCGGCTGACGCCATATTTTGCGGCGATCATCTCCGCTGCAACCCCCATGTGGTAGCCCCGATATGCCTCCCACAGGCCGTCTTGAATCATCGCGTCGACCAGGGATCCGTTCCCCATGCGATACCCGGCCCGGGCCTGTTGCAGGAGATACGGAGCATTAGTCATTGATTCCATGCCGCCAGCCACCATGAAATCTGCATCACCCGTCTCGATAGCCTGAGCGGCGAGCGACACAGCCCTCAGGCCCGACCCACAGACCTGGTTCACCGTAAGCGCGGCCGATTCCGGAGGCATACCGCCGAAAAGCGATGCCTGGCGCGCCGGATTTTGCCCCAATCCGGCTTGGATCACGCAGCCCATGATGCACTCTTCGACCTGTTGGGCCTCGATTCCGGCACGTCGGATCGCATCCCGCACCACCAGCGCACCCAGCCTGGGGGCCGGAAATGACTGAAGCGCCCCTTGAAACTTGCCGATTGGCGTGCGCACCGCCGAAACAATCACTGCGTCCTTCATTTGCAACTTCTCCCCGCCGATTCAGGAGCAGAATAACCGGGCCGCCCAGGGTTTGTCCGAGCACGCAGTCGGTGTGTAGAGTTCAGATGCGGAGCGTCGGCGCCGACGGCAGGATCTCCGTCGGCAAAAGCGATTTTCTTCACTACGATGTCGGCTTTTGGGTAGGGGCGTTCGTCTCATCTACAGGGCGATCCGACAAAAGCGGGGTGGTTCCCAAATGCGCAAGGCGATACTGCTCACGCTCACTACGATGATGATTTTCCCTGCGGGCGCAGCCCGGCGCGTCACCGTGGCACAGCTTACCGAAACGCTGGCCGCGGCCACAGCCGAGCACCACAGCGACGAAGATATCGCCCGCCAGGTCGGAGGCCTGGAGCTTTCCGAGCGCCTGACGGATCCAACCCTGGATCGATTCGCTGCTAGGATGCCGCTCCAGCCCCATACTGCCCTCGCTCTCCAGCTGCTCGCGGACCAATCCTCATTTCTTGATCCGCCCCCGGACGAGTTGCCTGCCACAGCGCCTCCCGATAATCCGACCGAGCAACAAATGCTGGAGGCTGCCCGGGCCTATGCCGTGCAGACGTGGGGTCGCATGCCCAATTTCTTCGTCACCCGGGTCACAAACCGGTTTGATGATAGCCCCCATGCTCCAGAAAAGGGGGCGTGGCCGATTCGTGCCGGCCTGCAGCTGGCGGGAACATCGAGCCAGCAGATCACCTTTCGCGACGGAAAAGAAGTTCTGGACTCCACCCCGGCGCCAGGCTCCGCAACGGGAAAGGCGGCGGGGGAACTGGGGCTTCGAAGCTGGGGTGAATTTGGGCCGGCTCTCACCGTTGTATTGGCGGACGTGGCCAATCGCAAGATCGTCTTCGCCCACTGGGAGCAAACAGCGGCAGGGCTGACCGCAGTCTTTCGTTACAACGTTCCTCAAGAAGCATCGCATTACGCGGTCGTCTACGGAGCCCAGAATGAGAAGGTCCTCGGCCGCACACAATTCGGCTATGGCGGCCGCGAACGCTCGGCGCAGCAGGTCGCCAACATCCCCAAAGAAAATGAGCTGAAGACCTACAGCGAGACACCCGGGTACCACGGCACGATCGCCATCGACCCGGCAACAGGCGCCGTGCTGCGCATCACCATCGAAGCGGAGTTGAGCAGCGGCAATCCGCTGCGGCGAGCGGGGACCATGATCGAGTACCGGCCGGTCACGATCGGCGACCGGAAGTTTATCTGCCCGGTGCGCAGCCTTGCCATCTCCGAAGAGCCGACGTGGATGGCGGTTTCGCAGCGATCACAAGCGGTGTTGAATGGCGTAGGCGATGACTCACTCTGGCAAACCCCGTCGAAACAGCCGGCCAACTCGATGGTGCTGCTAATCAACGAGACAAGCTTCACCAACTATCACCGGCTGGGTTCGACATCGCGGATCATCACCGACGGGGCCGTGGCGAGCTCGTCCGCACCTGACGGTACCACGCCCGGCCCGGCAGACCATCCCGACCAGCTGGAACCGCCGCCTCAAACCTCCGTTGCTTCGGCGCCGGTCGCGCCGGCCCCGAGCAGCCCCCAGCTTGAGACACAAGTGGCGAATGCCGCTCCCCTGCCCCCCGCCCCACTTGAGGCGCGGGTGTTGCCACCCGCGGCATCCGCCGAGCCGGTCATTCCAGAAATCAGTATGGACGCGGTCAAAGGCCTGCCAGACGTTCCAGCCAGTGAGACCGGGCCGCCGGGTGGGTTCTCGATCAAGGTAGTCTCACGGCTGGTCGATGTGGGCGTGGTGGCCTACGACAAGAAAGGCCATCCAGTAGCAGATCTGAAAGCCGACGACTTTGAGATTTACGACAACGGCCGGAAGCAGGAGCTCCGATTCTTCGGCCCGGCGCCAGTTACAACCGCACCTCTAACGCCACCCGTAGCAGCAGAGACGATGCCCTACGCGACATTCACCAATCGCGTCTCGGACTCTGCCGCTGCTGCCGTTCCCGCTCAGTCATCCGATGGGGGCGCCACCATCCTGCTGATTGATGAAAGTCACATTGCCTGGGCCGATATGAACTATGCCTGCGGCCAGATGCTGCAGTTTCTCGGCAGCCTTGCCCCCACCGAGCGTGTCGGGCTCTACTCGATGACCGGGCTCGGCTTCCGCGTTCTGGTCGAGGCCACCACGGACCACGCGGCCTTGATGGCGCGCCTCAAGGCCTTCATGCCAACTGCTCAATCCGTCAGCAATGCCCAGGACGAGGAGATGCGTAATCGGCAGCAATTCAATGAAGTTCACAACCAGGCCGACCTGAATTCGGTCAACGGCAATCATGGCGACGTTCCGGATGCGGATCAACCGGTCGATCCGCAGCTCATGACCATGGGCAGCAATCCGGCACGGTCCTCGCTGATCATCCTGGCCCAGGTGGCACGGCATCTCTCCGCGATGGCGGGACACAAGAATCTGGTATGGGTCTCGAGCGACAACGTTTTTGCCGATTGGCAGGAACAGCAGGTCGGCATCGACAAAAGCCCCAAGGAAGTCCAGGCATTCGCCGGGCATGTGCAGGAAGCAATGAACGACGCGCATACGGCGGTTTATCCGTTCGACGTCTCCCAACTCGAAGGTGGGGCGATCGGTGCCGACATCCAGCACCGCAATGTGGAGCTGACACAGGCCGCAGCCGACAACGCCGCAACTGCTGCTGCTGCGGGCGGCCCGGCCCAGTCCAGCGGCGGACACAACACGCAACCGGGCCGCATCACCGCGGAGACGAGCCAGGATCTGCACCCGATACAAGGGCCGATCCGCGAAGTCGCCGCGGCCACCGGAGGCCGCACCATCCGGCGCTCAGGCGATCTCGCCGCAGCTCTCAACGGCATCGTCGAAGACGGCCACGCGACGTACCAATTGAGTTTCTCTCCACAGGGGCCGGCGGACGATCAGTACCATACCATCGTTGTGAAACTCGCAGGGCGGCGCGGTCTCAGTCTCCGCTACCGTACGGGGTATCAGTTCCAGAAAGAACCGGCCACCCTCAAGGACCGTTTTCAGCAGGCCATGTGGCGACCGCTTGACGTAAGCGAAATCGCCGTCAGCGCAGACGTTGAGCCCAGCGGTAGCGGCGCCTCGGTGCGAATGAACATCGCCGCCGGCGACCTGGAGATGGAGCAGCTGGGGGGACGCTGGACAGACAAACTCGACATCTTCTTCATTCAACGCGACGACGCCGGCCTGCACGCGCACCTGGAAGGACAGACGCTCGGGCTGCGACTAAAATCGTCGACGTATCAGAACATTTTGCCCAAGGGAGTACCTTTCGAACGCGCGGTGGAACTGCGCCCGGGAATGGCCTCGCTGCGAGTGCTGGTTGTCGATGAGAACTCGGGTCGCATGGGCTCGGTCACGATCCCATCGGTTGCCATGAGAGTGAGCCCATGAGAAGCAGAACAAAGCAAGTTTTAAGGTCACGCGTCACCGGCGAGCGATACAATTTTTGCGCCATTCCACTCTGGAGGAAGATGCGATGAAACGGTTGGGGTGCATTCTTGCGTTGATTTTGATGGCGGTTCCGGCGTGGCCGGCGAAGAAGATCACCGTTGCCGAGTTGACGGATATGTTGAAGTCGATGCAGCAGGAGAAGAAGGTTGACCAGGACGCAGCCAACTCCCTCAAGCAGGTGGCGTTGAGCGAAGAATTGACCCGAAGTGCGATGAACAGCCTCGCGGAATTCGCTCCCGGGCCGCTGACGACTGAGCAGATCTACGTACTGGAGGCGCGCAGCGCAATGCTCGCTCCGCCGCCGGCGGACATTCCAACCACACCTGCTCCGGATGCAGCCGCGCAAAAGGCCATTCTCGACAAAGCATCCGATTATGCGTCCAAGACCTACAGCCAGTTGCCGGCCATCACTGCAACCAAGACCACTCTCCGCTTCCAGGACAACATCGAAGCTGTTGCGCCGAGTTCCGGCATGCACAGCAGCGCCACCGATGTTTCGGTTGGATCGGGCGGTGTAAGCCCGTTCCAGTTCGTTCACTACATCAACTCCACTGAGAGCACGTATAGCAGCGAGCATGGCGTCGAAAAGCTGCCCCAGGACAAGACGCCCTGGGGCGCGAACAAAATGATCGCACTCCAGGAACCGGATCCCAGCCTGGGGGCCGTTTTCCAGGACGCACAATCCAATGGAAGCATCAACTGGCTTCGCTGGGAAGCAATCAACGGCAAGTCGGCGGCGGTGTTCGCATACCAGGTACCGAAGAAGAAGTCACATTTTGCGGTGAACGTGTGCTGCTTCCCGAGCCTCGATCAGACGGGGGATGCCCGCTTCTCCGGGCAGAATGGCGCCGGCCTTCCCGGTGGCTCGCAAGGCAGTGGCGGCGGGGCCAAGGGTAACTTCCAGACCAACACCCAGTGGCACAACTATAAAGCCAACGGTGTTCCCTACCACGGCATGTTCTTCGTTGATCCGGATACGGGGATCGTGGTCCGGATGGTCACCCAGGCGGAGTTGAAACCCGGTGACGTGGTTCACCAGCAGGACACACGCATCGATTACGCGCCGGCGACTGTGGGCGGCAAAGCGATGGTTCTTCCCATCAAGACGGTGATCAATACCGAAGTCGTGCCGAACGGGGATTCGGGACAGGGCAAGTACTCGACCCGGGACACTTTGTTCACGATTGAATATAAGGACTATCAGCTCGCCGGAGCTACGGCGCAGAAGTAAACCTGGGAATCAACTGGGCGTGGCGATTGCGGAAATGCGATCGCCGCTCTCGTCGATCGGGCCTTGAAAGTTGAGGAAATGAACGCTTCACGGTCAGGAAACGACCGCGATCCACTATCCTCATTTCCATGTTGCACGATATTTTGAGCCATATGTTTCACCTGCCGCTTCCGGTCCTCGAGAAGCTCCTTCGGCCGGTCATGGTTTACGTAGTCTTGATTCTGCTCCTCCGCCTGTTTGGGAAACGGGAACTGGCGCAGCTCAATCCATTCGACCTTGTCGTTCTGCTATCCCTCTCCAATACAGTTCAGAACGCAATCATCGGGGATGACAACTCCGTCACCGGCGGGATCATCGGCGCACTCGGACTCCTGACGATCAACTGGCTGGTGACTAGAACCTTCTTCAAACACCAAAAGTTCGCTCGCATGCTCGCGGGTGGCTCCACGGTTCTGATCCGCGATGGAAAGGTCGACCCAAAAGCCATGAAGCATGAATCCCTGACCGATGAAGAACTCGTTGAAGTCATCCACCGCCAGGGATTTGAAAGATTGAGCCAGATTCGCCGTTGCGAGATAGAACCGAACGGCAGCTTTTATATAGAAGCGATGGAACCGTCTCCGGTCGAGCGGCAGCATGGCGAACTCGTCGCGAAGATCGACGCTCTTACCCGCGAAGTGGCTGCCTTGCGGACCGCAGGATCAGGCGGATAGATGGCTATCTTTGAGGCGGAGTCTCCGTCTGACCCATAGACTGAATACGGAGGCTTCCTTTCCATATGGGCTGTTTGATGCGCTTGCGGTTCCTTGCCCTGCTTGGATCTGCTGCGGTCGTTGTTTCCATCACTCTCTCTGCCCAGACTTTGCATCCCCGGCCTCCTGCGCAACCCGCCCCACCGCCTTCCGCAAATGAATCCGCCAAACCAATACCGGCCCAACCTGTTCTTGCAGCGGGGACAAGCCTCCAGGTCGAGATCCAACGCCACTACCCGATGAAGGCCGGCGAGGCCATCGAGGGTCGCTTGGTCTATCCACTCTATGTGAATGGAAAGCTGGTCGTGCCCAGGGACACTCCGGTCCATGGCACCGTGACCAGACTGGTACCGGACTCGAAGGAGCGTTGGCACGGCCGGCTGAACGGAGACTTCACTCCGTTTCATGACGCGCAGGTGAAGTTTGATGAGCTCACTTTGCC
>DASXGD010000487.1:0-6123 GCA_036489245.1 Occallatibacter sp.
TACCAGAACCCGATCAGCAGATACGACGTGAGCCCCACCAGTTCCCAGCACATGAACAGCAGCAGCAGGCTGTTCGCAATCACCACCCCCAGCATCGCCCCGGCGAACAGCGACAGGAAGCAGAAGAAGCGCGTGTAGTTCGCGTCGTGCGCCATGTAGCCGGTCGAATAGATGAAGATCAGCAGGCCCACAAACGTGACCATCACCAGCATCACCGCCGACAGCGGATCGAGCACCCAGCCCAGGTCCACCGTTCCGGTGCCCATCTGCATCCAGGTGAAGTTGACCGTCTCGCGCACCGAATGTCCCTGCGACCAGCCGGCCACCACATGGCCGAATGCAAACAGCGCCAGCAGCAGCGAAAACCCCAGCGACCCGATGGCCAGTGTCGACGCCAGCCTTCGCCGCGGCTGCTTCAGCAGGGCAATCGCTCCCGAAGCAATCACCGGCACCGCCGGAATCAACCAGAGAAGCTGCGTGATGGAAGACGCAGTGAGCTGTGGAGTGAACCCCATTCCTTCTTGCATCACCGGCTCACCCTTTCATCCTGTTCATCTCGTCGAGATCGGTCGTGCGCGCATGTCGATAAATCGAAATCACCAGCCCCAGCCCCACCGCCGCTTCGGCAGCTGCGACGGCAATCGCGAAAACCGCAAACATCATGCCCGTCAGCGCCTCGGGGTGCGGCCCGTAACGCCAGAACGCGATCAGGTTCAGGTTGGCCGCGTTCAGCATCAACTCGATTCCGATCAGCACCAGGATCGCGTTGCGGCGGGTCAGTGCTCCGCCCAGTCCGATGGCGAATAGCAGCGCGGCCACCAACAGATATCCACCCAGCGGTGTCACTTGCTCTCCCCCTTTTCGTGCATGGCCACCATCACCGCGCCCACCAGCGCAGCCGTCAGCAGCAGCGCCACAATCTCCAGCGGCAAAACGTACCGTCCCAGCAGTGCATTGCCAATCTGGTTCACAGTCACCGCGGGCGCAGCCGTCTCGTGGGGCAGCGCGTCAACGCTCTCGATCACCGCCCACCCCAGTACCGCGAAGACCGCCGCCGCGATCGCCGTCCCGGCGAACCAGGTCCGGCTGAAAATGCCGTCTTTCGGAGTGTCGGACCCCCGTGTAAGCAAAATTGCAAACACCACCAGGATCGCCACCGCTCCTATATAGACAAGAATCTGCGCAAAGCCCGCGAATTGCGCGTCGAGTTGCAGATACAGCATCCCCAGTCCGGCGAAGGCGACCGTGAGCGCAAGCGCGCAATGCACTGTGTTTCTGAGCGTCACCGCGGCCAGCCCGCCGAGCACAGTCAGAAACGACAATATCCAGAACACGATGCTCATGGCCGCACCTTCTCGACGTGGGTGCCCCAGGTCCCGTTTTGGGGACCTGGGATGCCGCCCGAATCGGCGCAGATCCTCATCGCAAGCCCCTTACTCCGCATAGCGATAACTCCTGGGCCCGATCTTCTTGCGCAGCATCTCCGTCCGTCCCATGCCCACATACGCGATCACAAGGATCGCGGAACACACGATCCAGCGCAACCATCCCTCACCCATGAACCGCCATACCACCACGTCCACGAGGATAAGCAGGGTAAACGGAAGCACGAACTTCCACGCAAAATTCATCAGCTGATCCTGCCGCAGCCGCGGAAGCGTGCCGCGCATCCAGATCATCACGCAAATCGAAAGCATGACCTTCGAGAAGAACCATATCCACGAGGGCACAAATCCGAGCACCTCCAGCGGCGCCGACCACCCGCCCAGAAACAGCGTCGTCCCCAACCCCGAGATGGACAACATGCCCACGTACTCGCCAAGAAAGAACTCCGCAAACTTGAAGCCCGAATACTCGGTAAAGTAGCCTGCCACAAGTTCCGACTCGCCCTCCGGCAAGTCGAATGGCGACCGGTTGGTTTCTGCCGTGGCTGCGATCGCAAACATCACAAACGCCGCACAACCCCAGGGCGTAAAGATGTACCAGTGCGGCAGTCCCCAGGTGTACTGGTTCTGCGCCTCCACAATCTTGTCCAGCGAAAGCGAACCCGTGATCATGACGACGGACAAGCTCGACAGCAGCAGCGGCACCTCGTAACTGATCATCTGCGCCACTGCCCGCATCGCTCCCAGCAGCGAATACTTGTTGCGGCTCGACCAGCCCGCCATAAACACCGCAAGCTCGGTCGACGCGCCCATGGCGAAGTAAAACAGCAGGGCGGCATCCATCTTGACCAGCGTCATGTTGCGCCCCATCGGCAACACCGCATAGCCCATGAACACCACCACCACGAGAAACACCGGCGCCATAAAATGAACCACCGCATCGGCATTCGTGGGGACAATGTCTTCCTTGGTGAGTGACTTGATCCCGTCGGCCACCGGCTGAAGGATTCCGAGCGGGCCCACGCGGTTGGGACCGATTCGGTTCTGCATCCGCCCCAGCCCCTTGCGCTCAAGAAGCACCGAAATCGCAAACAGCGCGGGGAAGACGCAGACAATCGCCACAACGCTAAGCACCACGCCCGTCACGGGCTGCAGCACCGCGGGCAGCAAGCTCACAATCCAGTGTTTGAGGAGAACGAAAATCTGGTCCAGCGTGCTGACCATCGACTAGTTCCCTCCCTCAGGCTTTGGCTCCGCTGTGACCGCAGGCCCGGCTGGCGCTGCGGAGGCTGCCGCTGCAGCTTTGGCCGCAGCATCCGCGGCCGCCTTGGCCTTCGCCGCGGCATCGGCCTTCGCTTTGGCCTCGGCCTTGGCCTTTTCTTCGGCCAGCTTCGCGTCCACATGCGTCGCTTCCATGGGATGTATCTTGTGGTAATACTCGTTCGGCCTGGCCAGTTGCTTGCGATCGAGCAGCAGGCCACCAAACCGGTCATCGGTCGCCAGCTCATACTCGACATCCATCTTGATCGCCTCGAACGGGCACACCTCGACGCAGATCTGGCAGCTGATGCAAACCGAAATGTCGATATCGAACTTCGCCGGATAGATCTGCATCTTGCCCACAAAGTCCGGCTTCTTGTCCTTACTCTTCTCGATGTAAATGCACTTGGGCGGGCACTCCTTTTCGCAGATCTGGCAGGCCACGCAGCGCATCCCCTTCTCCCAGTCCGGCCCGTCGTACACCAGAAAGGGAAAATTCCGCGCCGCCTCGGGCAGGGGCAACCGCTCCTCGGGATATTCCACCGTGGTCAGCCGCTCCTTCGACACGAAGCTCCCGGCAAAGTTCTTCGCCGTCTCCGCGAGACCTTTCAGTATGCCTTCACCCAGCATTAAAAACAGCTCCTAGCTTCCAGCTACTAGCTTCTAGTTCTTTCGCGCTAACGCCAACTTCGTGTTTCTACTTTGCCGCTTGCCCCAGCAGTACAAGCTAGCAGCTAGAAGCTAGAAGCAAGTAGCTTGCGAACATCCCTATCTGTCCACTTCGCCTAAAACAATATCCACCGAACCAAAAATCAGCACGACATCGGCCACGTTGTGTCCCAGGCACATGTCTTCAAGCACGGTCAGGTTGATCAGGCTCGGTGGCCGCACGCGATACCGGTATGGATTCGGGCCTCCGTCACTGATCAGGTAGAATCCCAGTTCTCCCTTGGGCGCCTCGATCCTTCCGTATGCCTCGCCCGGCTTGGGCTTGAATCCGCGAATCTTGGCTTTGGGATCCATCACCGGTCCCCCGGGAACGTCCTTCAGCGCCTGCTCCAGGATCCGGATCGACTCCCGCATCTCCAGCACGCGCACCATGTAGCGGTCGAAGATGTCGCCATGGTCGCCCAGCGGCACTCTGAACTTGAACCGGTCGTAGATGCCGTAGTGGTCCACTTTGCGAATGTCGTAATTTACGCCCGAGCCCCGCAGCATGGGCCCGGTTATTCCGGCATTCACGGCCAGGTCCGGCCGCAGCACGCCCACCCCCTGGGTACGCGCCATCAAAATCTCGTTCCCGCTCAACAGCGCTTCATATTCATCCACGAATCCCGGCAGTCCCGCCACCACTTTGCGCGTCGCATCCAGCCACGCCGCCGACACATCCACCCGGCACCCGCCGAAACGCATATAGTTGCACATCATGCGCGACCCGGTCAGACTCTCGAACAAATCCAGGATCTTCTCCCGCTCCTTAAACGCATACATCAGTGGGGTGCCGCTTGCGCCCATTTCCTGGATCAGGAATCCGATCGCCGAGGCGTGATTCTGCACCCGTGTCAGCTCCGCCGTAATCACGCGAATGTACTCGGCCCGCTCCGGCACCGCCTGGCCGACGAGTTTCTCGACAGCCAGCGCATATGCCCAGTTGTTGGTCAGCGAACAGAAGTAATCCAGCCGGTCCGTGTAGGGCATTGAAGCCAGGTAGCTCGCGTTCTGGCCGATCTGCTCGTGGTTGCGGTGCAGGTACCCAAACACCGGCTTCAATCGGATCACGCGCTCCCCGTCGAGCGCCACATCCATTCGGAAAACCCCGTGGGTCGACGGGTGATGCGGCCCCATCGACACTTCCAGCAACTCGCCGTCGCCATCGACCGTACACACCGGGGGACGATTCCAGTCTTCTAACTTCTCCGTCTTGGTGCGCGCCAAACTCATTCAGCCCCTATTCCCTGGTCCCTGTTCCCTGCTTTGGTGCGCCTTGGCTCGCGCCAAAACCTCATCGTGGGCTGTGGGCTCATATTCAAAGTCATCCGGCTCCACGTAATCGCGGCGCATGGGGTGATCCTTGAACCCTTCCCACATCAGCAGCCGCCGCAGGTCCGGATGAGCGGTGAACACTACCCCGAACAGGTCGAAAATCTCGCGCTCCTGAAATTCAGCCGACCGCCACACCCGCGTAAACGATGGAAGCTCCACCTGGTCCGAGCGGTTTGCCGTCCGCATCCGCAACACCACCGGCCCATGCTTTTTTGCCATCGAATACAGGTGATAGACAACCTCGAGATATCCCGGCTGGGTGTGCTTGCGCGTCTCCTCGACGGTTTCCTCGGTGGTCTGTTCCACACCTTCCACCGTCTTCGTTACCGGGCGCGTGACCTTTACCTTTTCTGCGATTTCCTTGTCCAGGTAGTCCACGCCGGTCACGTTGGAAAGAAAATCGAGCGCCAGTTCCGCGTCGTCGCGAAGAAATCGCGCCACTTCCATTGCATGGACCGGGTTCAAAAGCAGCGAGTGCTGGCCCGACGGGCTTCCATTGGGAATGATCTTCACCCCCGCGTCCGGCACCGCCGCTTCAATCGCCGCCTTGATTTCTTCAACCGACTTCAATTCAGCTCCTGGCTTCTAGCTTTCCCGGCCTGCCCGGCCTTTCTGTTCCCTGTTCCCTGTTTTTTCACTTGATCACCACCGGCACAGGCCACACGCCGGGGTTCGACGTCGGCTCCAGATCGTGCGCGCCCTGTTCCGGCACCGGGAACTCTCCCTGCGCCTCCGCGTCCAGGTGCCGCGGCCGCCCTTCGCCCGTCAAATGCTGCTTGTCGATCTTCTCCTGCAGCGTGATGAACGCCTGCAACAGCGCCTCCGGCCGCGGCGGGCATCCGGGGATATGCACATCCACCGGAATGTACCGGTCGATTCCCTTCAGCACGTTGTATCCCTGCTTGAACGGCCCCCCAGAGATCGCGCACGCGCCCATCGCGATGACATACCTCGGCTCGGCCATCTGGTTGTACAGCCGGACCACCTGCGGCGCCATCTTTTTGGTTACCGTCCCGGAGATGATCATCAAATCGGCCTGCCGCGGCGACGGCCTGAACACCTCCGCCCCAAAGCGCGCGATATCGTAGCGGGCCATCGTTGTGGCAATCATCTCAATGGCACAACAAGCCAGTCCGAACTGCATCGGCCACACCGAGCTCCGCCGCCCCCAGTTATAGAGCTCCTCAATGGTCGTAACGAAGACGCCCTGCTTGCCCAGTTCGATCTTCAAATTCTGGTCCACTGCCATGAGATTCCTTTAGCTGCTAGCCTCTAGCTCCTAGCTTCTAGCTCGCCTATCACCATTAGCAACCGCATCAAGTTACACACACCTGCTTGCATTTTCTATCTCTGACGCTGGCCTCAGCACGAACAGCTAGAAGCTAGAAGCTAGAAGCAGCTTTCTCACTGCCAAGTCAACACTCCCTTGGCCCAA